>JAUWQU010000385.1 GCA_030610965.1 Phycisphaerae bacterium | reverse complement strand
CCCCCCCCCCCGACGCAGCCGGGGGTCTTTCTCTTGAGCGTTTGCGAGATGGTTGACGGCGAAAAAGCGGGGCAGGGACGACAATATCCTGTGGTTGCAGGGCAAGTTGCGGTAATATAGTGGTTGCACCGCCGGGGTCTTGTCGGCGGGTGGATTGAGGCATGGGCGGCACCAGCCCGGAGGCACTTCGGCATGAAACCTGCGGACGACGGCTATCGGATGCTGGCGGCCCAATGCCTGCGGAAACAGGCGCGTAGGCTGGCCAGGCAGATCAAACTGGTGGGCGCCCAGGACCAGTTCGAGGTCATTCACCAGGCGCGTGTGGCGGCGCGCCGCCTGTCGGCGGCGCTGCTCGCGTTCGCGCGGCACCTGCCTCGAAAGAAGGCCAAGCGATGGCGACGCGACATCCGCCGCGCGGTGAAACAACTGGGGGCGGCACGCGATAAGGACGTGCAGATCGAGTTCCTCCAAAAGACGCTCAAGCAGACCTCCGACCGCGCTTTGCGCCCTGGAATACGCCGGCTGATGGTCCGAATCCGCCAGCAGCGGCGCGCCTTGCAGCCGAAGGTCATAAAGACGGCCAGGAAGCTCCGCAAGTCCGCGACGCCCAAGGCTATCGGCCGCCATGCCAATACCATGCTCGCCGCGCTTCCGCCCGAGGGCGCAACCATACAGACCCCGGCCGTGTTCGCCGCGCGGCAGCAGATACTGAAATCCCTGGACCGGGTGATTGCGTACGAGAGTTGCCTGTACAACCCGGCCGGCATCGCCCAGCACCACGAGCTGCGCATAGCCACAAAGGAGTTGCGGTACACGATGGAACTCTTCCGCCCGGCGTACGAGGGCGATTTGGACGCCCCGCTTGCGGCGACGAAAAAGCTCCAGAACATGCTGGGCGATCTGCACGACTGCGACGTCTGGCTGGGGCTGCTGCCCGACTTCATCGAGGGCGAACGAAAACGCGCCGAGGCCTACTTCGGCAAGGCCTCGCCCGTAAAGAGGCTCGAAGCCGGAATAGAGCACCTCCAGACCGCACGCCGCGACGACCGCGAGCGGATCTTCACCGAACTGAGCGGGTACTGGCACAAGCTGTCGACAGGCGGAACCTGGCAGGCACTGACCGCCCTGCTGAACGAACGCTTCGCCCGAGCCGAAGCCGAAGCCGCCGAGGCAGCGCGGGCGGCCGAGCAAGCGGCGAGAGCCGCCGAAGAAGCCGCGATGGCCCAACGGCAGGCCGAGGCCCAGGCGGCCGAAGAAGCCGCGCGAAAAGCCGAAGCCGAGGCGCCAACCGCAAAGGAAGATACCCCGCTCGCCGCCGAAGGTGAACCGCAGCCCGCCCCGCAGCCGCCAGCGGCGCAAGACACGCCGCCGGAGGAATATCAGGCCGAAGCTCCGGACCCGGGGATTCCCGGGTAAGAAACCGGCGCCCGGCAGGGCTCGCCTAATCCTTCAGCCTCTTGGCGATGGTGTTGCAGACGGTCTCAAGCACCTTCACGCGGGCGTACCACTTGCAGTTGGACTCGACGATCGTCCACGGCGCTTGCGGGGTGGACGTGCGGAAGAGCATCTCCTCGATGGCCAGCTTGTAGGTGTCCCACTTCTCGCGGTTTCGCAAGTCCTCAGCCGTGATCTTCCACTGTTTGTAGGGCGTCGCCTTGCGGTCCTCGAAACGCCGCAACTGCTCGTCCTTGTCGATATGGAGCCAGAACTTCAGCACCACCATGCCGAAGTGAGTCATGTGCTGCTCCATCTCGTTGATCTCGCGGTAGGCGCGCTTCCACTCGGCCTCGGTGCAAAAACCCTCGATCCGCTCGACCATCACCCGGCCGTACCAGCTCCGATCGAAGATCGTGATGTGCCCGGCCTTTGGCATCTGCATCCAGAAGCGCCAGAGGTAATGATGGGCCTTCTCGATGTCGTTGGGCACGCCGATCGGCACAACCTCGTAGCCGCGAGGGTCGAGGTCCTGCACCAGCCTGCGGATGTTGCCGCCCTTGCCGGCCGCGTCCCAGCCCTGGTAGACGATCACCACCGGCATCCGGCGGACGTAGATCTCGTGCTCCAGCTCGCGAAGGCGCGCCTGGGCCTTCTTGAGCCGCCGGTCGTATTCGTCCCTGTCCATCGACAGCGTAAGGTCGGCCCCGTCGAGGATCGACGAGTTGAGCCCCGCCGGCAGTTCGTCCGCCTCTCGCGGCGGGCTCACCGGCCGGTGCTGGCGCTGCTCGACCTCGGCGATCTTGTTCTCCATCGCCTGGATGACGGCGCTGAAGATCTTCATCGCCGCGAAACGCCGGTCGGTGCTCTCGACGACGGTCCAGGGCGCGTGGTCGGTGTCTGTCTCGGCCAGCATGTCCTCGACGGCGGCAAGGTATTTGTCGTACTGCTTGTGGGCCTTGAGGTCGTCGGTCGTTACCCGCCAGGCCGTGGCGGCGTTCTTGCGGAGCTTGCCGAACCGCTTGGCCTGCTCCTTCTTGGAAATGTGAAGCCAGAGCTTCACGATCACGTTGCCGTCGTCGGCCAGCGTCCGCTCGAAACTGCGTATGTCCTCGAACGCCTGGTTGACCTGCTCGGCCTTGACCTGGCGGTTCACGCGGTCGGCCAGCACGCGCCGATACCATGATCGGTCATAGATCATCTGCCGCCCGCGCGCCGGCGGGTTCGTCCAGTGCCGCCACAAGAACGGGCGAAGGCTCTCCTCTTCGTTCGGCGCGCCCGAACTGCAAACGTTGAAGCCGCGCGGGTCCATCGGCAGGATCAGCTCGTTAATCAGCGTGCCCTTGCCGGCCGCGCTTAGGCCCTCGAAAACCACGATCACCGGGATTTTCAACTCCGTCATACGCCGCTGAAGCGCCGCGAGCCTGCGGCGAAGCTCCTCCATCGCCTTCTTGTACTCTTCCTTCGGGACTTTGCGGGACAGGTCGATGTTCTCAAGCATAGCGGGGCCTCTTTCGTTGGCTGCTCGGACGTGCTTGCCCCATTGTACCCCCTCTTGGCGCCATGTATAGACCCAAGGAGCGCGCGGATGCTACACGCATCCTGGATGATTCTCGCACCAGTGAGCGCGGTCGGCCGCCAAAGGTGCCCGCGCCGAGGGCATCCGTGCCTCCGCGGTAGTTCTTTTTCGTTTTTCTTCTTCTTTTGACCTCTGCGCCTCGGTGTCTCTGTGGTAATCCTTGTGGAATGCCAAAACCGGCCATCGACATGCACGTTCACGCGTTCCCGGACTCGCTGGCCGGACGCGCTATCGAGGCGCTCGAGGCCGCGTGCCCCTGGCAGGCCGTCGGTGACGGGACCGTCGCGGACCTGCTGGCGTCCATGGGCGCCTCGGGCATCGATGTGTCCGCGGTGTTCACAATCGCGACAAGGCCCGACCAGGTCGAGGGAATCCTCCGCTGGTGCGAGGATATCCGCTGCGACCGCATCGAGCCGTTTGCGTCAGTCCACCCCGAGACTCCAGAGCCCGAGCGATGGATCGAGCGTATCGCGGCCGGGGGCTTCAAGGGCATCAAGCTGCACCCGATGTACCAGGACTTCGCCATCGACGAGCGGCGCATGGACCGCCTCTACGCCGCCTGTCAGGACACGGGCCTGATCGTCGCGTTTCACTGCGGGCAGGACATCGGCTACCCACCGGACGACGACCGCGCGGGTGCCGCCCGGCTGGCAAACATGCTGCCGCGCTGGCCGGGGCTGCGGGTCATCAGCTCGCACATGGGCGGGTGGCGCGCGTGGGGCGCGGCCGAGACGCACCTGCTGGGCATGCCAAACGTCTGGCTGGACACGTCGTTCAGCCTGGAAGAGATGGGCGCCGCACGGGCCGTGCGAATGATGCGCCGCCACGGCCTGGACCGAGTGATATTCGGCACAGACTGGCCATGGCGGAGCCAGGACGCCGGCCTGGCGTTCCTGCACGGCCTGGGCCTCTCGGCCGCCGAAGAACAAGCCGTCCGCAACTCAAACGCCGCATCGCTGCTGGGGCTGTAACCGTGGCGATATCAGGACATCACGTCCGTGGTCGTCTCGGCGCCCTGGATTCGCCAGCCTTCGGGGCGCTTGATCCACTTGACGCGCCAGGCCATGGGGTGCTTGGCCGGCTCGCCCTCGAACTTGTAGGTGATTAGCGCGGTGATCTTGCACTTGGCGAGCTTGCCGTCGACCTCGATCTTGGGTGTGCCGAGCAGGCTGACCTTCTGGATGTCATACCTCGCGACTGCGAACTTGACGGCCACCACTGCGCCGGGCTTGAACTTGCCCCATCCGATGTACTTGTCGTCCAGGTACGTCATGGCGTGTTCGATCCGCCCGTCCGGGACGCTCTCGGCGATGTCCTTGAGTGCGAGGCGGATCTGCTCGCGATCAGTGACGACCAGGCGTGCCAGCGCGAAAGTCCCGCCGGCCAGGACGGCCACGATGAGCAGGCCCGTCGCCAGCCACCGGCCGGAACGGCTTGCGGTCCGCCACGTGAAGATCAGCCCCACGGCTACCGCGCCAAGGATGATGTAGATAGTAAGCGGATCCTCGAGGAAGGTGGCCTTAATCGTTTCCATGGGCCGCATTATACGGGCCGCGGCGGGCGTGGGGGCTAAAGTTTTCCGCCAGAGCGGGCGATAAAGCTTGCTGACGATGAAAGGCGACCGCAAAGACGGTGCAGGCAAGGAGCTGATGCGGATTTCCCAGGCCGCCGCGGCCTCGGGTGTCAGTTCGCAGACCGTCGAGTACTACATCATGCTCGGGCTGGTGAACCCCATCACTCCCGGGGGCACCCGCCGGCGGCTCTTCGACGAGGAGCTCATCAAGCGGATCCGGCTCATCCGCGAGCTCAACGATACCGGGTACACCCTCCGCGAAATCCGCACCACCTGGCTGCGGAGCCGGTAAGG
>JAUWQU010000556.1 GCA_030610965.1 Phycisphaerae bacterium | reverse complement strand
TGGCCTTGGCGATCCGGGCGTCCAGGGCCCCGAGGGCCTGGGCGTCGGCCTCCAACTGCCGGGCCTTGATCCCGACCTGCCGGCGGAATTCCAGGACAGCCTCGACGGGGTCGCTGCCCGGCTCGGCCGAGCGGGCGTATTTGTGGATCATCTTGTTGAGCACGTCCAGCCGCTGCTCGACCTGGTCGAGCTGCGAGGGGTCGGCTTCCACGGCGTCCTGGTATCGCTCGAGCGCCCTGGCCGCGTCGCCAAGGAGCTCGCCGGCCTGGGCGAGCTGCGCCGCGAAGTCAGCCAGGCCGGCGTCCATCCGCACGAGTTCCTGCCCGCAGCGCTGAAGCGCGCCGAGCCGCTCGAGCACCGTGTCGTCGCCGTCGGAGAGCCCGTCGAGCGTCTGGGCCGACAGGGCCTGCAGGTGGGAGGCGTTGCGAAGCACGTTGTAGCGGGCGCGGGCCTCGTCGTACTCGCCAGGCCGAAGGGCGACCGAGTCGATCTCGTCGATCTGAAACCGGTAAAGCTCCAGCGAGTCCAGACGCTTTTCCTCGCTCTGGCGCAGTTCCGCAAGCCGCCGCTGGCTCTGGCGAAGCTCGCCGAGCGTCTCGGCGAACCGGCGGCGAGTCGCGCCCGCGCCCGCGAAGGCGTCCAGTATCGCCAACTGGTTTGCGGGCCTCAGCAGGAACTGCTGGTCGTGCTGGCCGTGGATGTCCACGAGCATCTGCCCGGCCTCGCGGAGCATGCCTGCCGTGGCGGGCAGGCCGTTGACCGACACGCTCGACCGCCCCGCCGCCGAGACGCGCCGGGTGATGAGGATCGGCTCGTCGGCGGTCAGTGGCTGGTCGAGCACCCGGCCCAGCCGTTCGGCCCGGTCGTTCCCGGCGATCTCGAACAGGCCGCTGACGCGCGCCTCCCGGCAGCCCGGCCTGACCAGCAGGGCCGCATCCTCGCCCCCGCCGCGCAGGCCCAGCAGCAGCTCGAGCGCGCCGAGGATCAGGCTCTTGCCCGCGCCGGTCTGGCCGGTGAATACGTTCAGCCCGGCCGACAGCTCGATGTCGATGTTCTCGATGATCGCCAGGTTGGATATGTGAAGTTCTCGAAGCATGGGCATATCTCGTCGCTTGTGCTTGCCAGAGGGCACGTCCCAAACATCGCTCGCCAAAGGACTGAAATCCCAGGGCTTCGGATCGACGGGACGCGGACACCGATACATATGTTCGGCATTTGTACGGGTATGTCAATAGGAAAAAACCCTCCGGCCGAAAAAGATTTGAATCACGGGTACAAGGAAGCAGGGATTAACGGATAGGCGGCAAAACCGGACCGGGCTGGGCGAAGGGCTGGTTGGCGGGGTATCTGGCGGGGTCTTAGCGGGCTCTTAGCGGGGTAGTGCCATCGCGGTTACGGGGCGTTATGCCAGTATGACCGTACGACTCGACGGGCATGGTCGGCGGCAGAGGTGGTCGCCCGGAGCTATAATCAAGCCTAAGGCTACCAGGCGGACGGTTTGGCGATGGCGAGGCCTTCCCCATCCTTGAGCGTTGAAGGGAACTGGCAATGCCGCAAGAGGTTGTTGGGGAGAGTGCGGGACCTGTCGGCGGCCCCACGCAGTTCGACGGCCGCTCCCCGAGCCTCGTGGCGGGCTGGCACATAGACGGTGATCTTGGTGTCAGGGGATATGTCTTTGACCAGGTTGACCGCAGGCACCAGATCGGAATCGCCCGTGACCAGGACCATATGCTCGCACGTCTTCTCCCACGCGTCTCGGGCCATTGCCAGGGCGATATGTACGTCGGTGCGTTTCTCCTCCGGCGTTGAAAAAAACCGGCTGCCCGTAAACGTGCATCTGGGATTGGTGCACTTGACCCGTTTGAACTTGAATCGGCCCATCACGGTTCGCACCTTGGGGAGGGTTTCAAGGGCGCGCAGATACTCTTTTTGGTTCGCCAGATGGGACCCGTCTATGAGTGCGGAGAAGTAGTAGATGGCCTGGAGTTCATCATTGGGCCGCAGCAAGGTAAAGAATCTCTCGAGGTTGAGCCACTTGTGGGTCGTGCCGCGAAGAGCGCCGTAGTACAGGTTGAATCCATCCACGTAGACGTTGGTTCGCCTGATTCGGTCCGCCCCAAAAAAAGGACGGTCATATAGGCCGCCCAAACCCACCTTGTGGCGGGGGAGTCGTCAATCTCTGTACATAATACGTCGGTTAGATCGGGCTGACAACGTGAATCTTAAAGATATTCCCAGATGTTCAGGATCGGTCCTTGGGCGCACGCTCGCCGGCCCGGGTGGCCTTTAGCAGTCCGTTTAGAAATGGATCTCGTCGCGAGAACGCGTCTGGTTTTCGAGCATCAAGGAAGAAACCGCAGGCAAAGCCTTAGCTTTGTTGAGGATTTCTGACGCAGACGCGCAGGAATCCAGGCCGCTCGCAGCAGAGATAGCTTTCTAAACGGGCTGTTAGGGTCTGCTCTATGGAATCGATCATCTTCTCCATTACCGCAAGCATACCCGCGCTTTTCACAGCCAGGCGAAGCTCAGCTACTCCGGCCTCGATGTCCTGCTGGTACACCAGCAAGGGGCCACGGCGAAATATTCTCTGCAAACGTCGCGCAATGTGATTCAGCATTCGCAGAATGCCTTGGCCGTCCCCGGTCGGCGGCGGCGATCTCGAACAGGCCGCTGACGCGAGCCTCCCGGCAGCCCGGCCGACAGCTCGATGTCGATGTTCTCGATGATCGCCAGGTTGGATATGTGAAGTTCTCGAAGCATGGTGATGTCTCGTCGTTTGTGCTTGCCAGAGGTAACGTCCCAGAAATTGCGCACCCAGGGGATTGCTATCCGCCTTCGCCAAGGCTTCGGTGGACAGGTCCCCGGGCTTCGGGTCGGCGGTGCCGGCGTGGCGATCAGTTCAATCGTCGTCCTTGAGGGCCTTCTTGGCGCGGTCGCGCTGCTTCTCCAGATCGTCGCGACGATCTTTGAGGGTGTCGATCTCGTCCTTCCGCCGATCGATGGCGGCCTGCCAGCCTTGGCGGTTCTTCTCCAACTGGGCGAGCGACTGGCGGAGCTGGGCGTTCTCTCGCTGAAGGTCGGCGACGCTTCGCGGGTCGCCGGCCGGGTCCGGAGGCGGGGCCTGCTGGCGAACGCCACCGCCGCCCAGGCCGCTGGCGTCGGCGTTGATGTCAATGCAGCCGGTCAGCAGGAGCCCGGCGGACAGCAGGCAAAGCAATGTCATAGTCGTACGCATGTGCCGTCTCCTTGGCCTCTATCGGCCGCGAGCGCGCAGGTACCGGTCGCGCTCGGCCGCGATCTTGGCCATATCGGCCTGGATTTCCTGTTTGTCGCTCTCTAGTTCGCTGTGTTTCCTGGCCGACTTGCGGTTCCGCTCGTCCAGCCAGGCGACGCGCTGGCGAAGCTGCTGGTTCTCGCGGAGCAGGTCGGCCTTGCTGGTCGGGTCTGCCCGGGGGATCGAAGCCGCGGGCGGCGCCGTGACCCAGGGAATGTTCTCGGGCGCCTTGGCGTTTACCCTGACGCACCCGGCCAGGGCGCCCATCGCAATGAGCAACAGGCTCCCGCACAGGATCGTTCTTTTCATGACGGTGCTCCCTGTACTGCTGACCGAAGGCCCTGCTTCGACTCCCAGGGATTGCTATCCCTGGGCTTCCGACTTCTTCTTCTGTTGCTGCTTCTTCCGTTGCTGCTTCTTCTGCTGCTGTTGCTTCTTCCG
>JAUWQU010000184.1 GCA_030610965.1 Phycisphaerae bacterium | reverse complement strand
CACGTTGTACCGCTGACACGTCCGGAGCAGTTCGCCCATTGCGGGCAGGACCTTTCGATAGCAACGTTCGTCCGCCACAACCGGGGCCAGCGCGGTCAGTGCCGCGTTTTGGAGCCACCATTCCTCGTGCGCGAGATAGCCTATCAGGAGATCGGCGTGCGGAGCGACCCAGTCTGCCTGCGCCTGTCCGACGAGGTTCAGCGCCGCATCCTTGACCCACCACGATTCGGCGGGGTTCTTGATCATGCCGATCGCCATCTCGAACAACTTCGGGGTGAGGGCCTTGCCCGACTTGTCGGCCCGGCAGGCGTCGAGGGCAGCCCGGCGGATGCGGGCGTCCTTGGATCTGAGCAGTTCCAGCAGCAGTTCGGGCCGCATTCTATCGTCGGCGCCGACGATGCCCATGTACTTGCCGGTTATGCCGACGGTCTTGACCGTTGCGAGCAGCCGGACGGCGGGGTCCGGGTGGTGGGCATACCGGCGGATCAGCTCGTCGCCGAGCCCAGTTGGCGTGAGCCGCTCGACCACCGACTTGCCCGAGCCGCTGGCGAAGGTTTCCCTCGACAGGTCTTGGCGCTTTCCGTTCTTGTCGGTTGCGGCTTCGATCGAGTTGAACGCGTCGTCGGCCTTCGTGCCCCACGGCCGATCAGGCAGCTTGTACTTCTTCGAGAACTTCGACGGCGGCGCGCCGGTGATGCGGAGCGTCTTGCGCGGAATGGTGTAGGTCAGCGCATAGCCTGCGCCCCAATTGGTGTTGTCGTAGCGGGCGCCGCCGAGGATGCAGAACGAACCGTCGTACCTGCGAGACAGCTCGTAATGCCACTGCCGGGCGTTCATGAATTCGCGGTAGTGCGTGGGTTTCTTCTCACGCATCAACCCCATCGCGGCGCTGCGCCAAATCTCGCCGATACCGCCGCCGGTGTGGCCGTGCAGCATGTAGGTGGACGTGTAGAAGCTGCTCATCGCAGCCGAGTCGCGGGCTCGGGCGTAGACCGACTCCTCGCCCTCGGGTGTCAATGAGGCCGCGGCCGCCATGGCGAAGGCGAGGTTCCCGTTCTTTCCGTTATCGACGAAGCTGCCCTCGGGCCGTCCGTCGCCATAGGGGTTGTTGCCTTTGCCGACATAGCGGTAGAAGTGCCGCAGCACACGGTGAAGCGTGTGGTCGGGGACCTTTGCGCCGCATTCTTTGGCGAGCATCAGGAAGGTGACCACCGCCGTACCGCCGGCGTTGAGGTGCCCGCCGCCGCCGCCGTAGGTGACCGACCCGACGCCGCCCCGTTGCGACCAGCCGCCGAGATACTCGCGCCTGACCGCTGAATCGACCCAACGCTGGATCGCCGGCAGCACCACCCTATCGCCGGTGCGGAGGTAGTATTCGCAAAGCGGAATGCCGCCGTAGCCCAAGTGCCAGGAGTAGCTCGGCGTGTTTCCGGCCGCCTCGTAGATCCACTTCTTGGCGAGCGCCAGGTCCCTGGCCTCGCCGGTCGACAACAGGAACAGCGTCCCCAGCCCGCAGAAGCCCTTGTCGGCACTCGGTTTGGCGAGGTAGTCGGCAAAGCGGCGGACGATCCTGTCGGACTTGTCGCATCGGATCGGCCAAGTGTCGCTGTAGGCGCCAAGGACCGGTATCTTGACGACCACTTCGGTCGCCTCGGCGCCGAGTTTGTCGGCGACCATGAACTTGATCACCCCGTCGAACGCTTCCGCGGCCGTAACGATCCGCCCGAGCTGGATGCGCGGGTCGATGTCCTTGAGCTTCTGACCGTTGATCGTCTCGATGATCTGGCCGACCTTGAACTTGCCCGTCGCCGCGGCAGGCGAGCCATCTTCGACGTTCTTGACTTTCATCACGAACGCCGGCTGATGCAACTCGATGCCCAGACCGATCGGGCCCAGCCTGTCAACCGACTGCACGGACTTGGCCTCGTCGGGTCGCGTGGAGAACAGCCCCGGTCCCCTGTAGAACGACTCACCGGCGGAAGCGGCCGCGCAAGCCAACATGATTGTTACAGAGCTGATAGACGTTACGGTTATCGATCGGCTGGCGTTCACATTTATCTCCTATGCATGGCCGGCCATTGGGGATGGCGCGCGATCCCGCGTATCCGTTCAGGATCAATGTCCAGGGATTGCCGCCATGTCCCTGTGTCAGTCGAAGTTTCTCGGTTCACAACGGTCACTTCTTCGCCGTTCCGATGGTCTGCAATACGACTTCGGGGATCTTCGCGGCTTCCATCCAGACGCTGAGATGGCCTCTCGGCGGCGCCGGTTTGTTCCTGTGGGAGGTGCGCCGGAGAAAGCCCTTGACTGCGATGGTCACCTTGCCTGATTGGAACTCCGGCAGGAAGTCATTGAAAACATAAGCTCCCTGGGTACCGCCGCTCTTGTAGAATCCGCCTTTGGCCTCGGCGAACAGTTTGCCGTTGACATAGACCGCAAAACCTTCGCCGGCCCACGCGTGGTTACCGCCGCTGACCACCAGTCGATACCGGTGGTCTTTGCTGAGCTTGGGAAGATCGAAGGTCTGGCTCATCAGCAGCACTTCTTCTTCCCACAGGGTCCTGGGCGTGATGTCACAGCCGCACTGCGGATTGGAGCAGCTCGATCGCAGCGCCTTCTGTTCGCCATTGTTTTGGCCGAACGGCGCCTTGCCTTCTTTCCAGCCGGTCTTGGCGGGATTGAAATCTGCCGCGTACCAGTTGGCCATCCCTTTGGGATAGGTGATCGGACGGTATTGATTGGTGCTATTGTCAATCGGCTTTTCGGGTGGATCGAAGCTGTAGTAGTGCCACCTCGCGTTCTGCATATCCGGTCCGAATCGTTTCCAGTCGTAGTCGTGTATGCCTGCGGCGTTGTAGTAGCCGATGATCTTGTCCAGCTGGCTTTTCAATACGTTGACACGTTTCTGGGGGGCCTTGCCCGAGACGATCGGCACCAGTGACAACCCGTGCCGGCGATAGGCCGGAACCTTGGGAGCTGCGGCAACGTATTCGGGAATCAACTTGCCCATGATGATCGGCCTCAAGGCCGGTACCATCTCCTCGAAGTCTTCTTTCGTTGGCTCAGCGGGGTCTTTTGACCACGGCGAGATGAATGCATCGGAGTAGAGCATCTGAACGGTCTGCTTGAGAGTTAGGTTCTCGGGCCAGGTGTCGGGTTTCTTGGGACGCGTTGGCAGTTGGCGTTTCTCGGCCTTGCCTCCCATCATCTCGACCATCGCGCGGCCGAGCGCATCGCCGACGAGAAAATAGGTTTCCCCGTTGTGGTTGTAGTGGTAGCCTTGGTTTTTCGGCGACTCGCCAGGGTCGCGCCAGAAGTTACGCGCCTCGATCGTCTTGACGTTGCCCTTGAACTGCGGGTACTTGCCGCTGTTTCCGTCAACGGCAAGCTGCGCTTCGGCGATCGTCTTGCCCGGGCCGCTGAGCGTCCATCCGCCGAACGCGATGGTGGCGATGGCAAACTTGGCATCGGGTGCGTTGAATTCCTTTCGCCACGCATTGATCAGGTTGACCAGGTTTTGCTCGTAACGACTGGCGTGTACATCGTTCTGGTCCTTATGGCCCTGCCACCAGACAAACCCGGCGATCTCGTAGCCCTGATCTCTGAACTGCGGGAACTTCTCATCGAAGTTGTCGAGCACATCGTGGATCGACTTGGTGTAATCGTCGTACTGCTTGCCAGCGTACCAACCGCCCGGTTTGGGTTCTTCGCCGGCCGGCCAGGAGCTCTGCGTGTCCTTGTAGCCGGCATAGACCATGTCACCGGCGGTATACCGTTTGCTGCCTGGTGGCAGGCAGTCCCACGCCAGGCTGCGGTTACCGATGTCGGCTTTCATGACGATGACCGGCTCATCGTGGAACGTGCCCATCACGTAGCCGAATGCAAGCTCGGGCCCGAACGACCCATTGCGCCACATCGCACCGAGCGGCTGGTTCTTGCCCTTACCCATGTAGGCGTCGCAGATGATCACATCATTGCGCGTGTTCCATTCGCCTTTCTCATTGACGAAGCAAGTGAACCGGCTTTCCTCCTTGATGTGGTACTCCAGGGTTCCCTTGGGTTTGAGGTCTACGAGTTCCATCCAGAACGCGGCCGAACCACCATTCCGATAGGCAATACGGAGCGGGTAACGCTTGGCCTTCTCAAGGTGGATCCTAGTGACGACTGCCTCATTGCCGACTCCTTTGCGGTAGACCTCATTACCGTCGATGGTTGCGATGGCGTATGAGCTGTCACCGAAGCCGACATGCACCTCGTGGGCGCCGGTGATGGGCACTTCGATGAACGCCTCGACCACCACGGTGTGTGGGCCGTCGATGCCTGGCAGGTCCTTTGATGCGTCGCCGAGCGCGACGATTGTTTCTTTCGCGGGCTCCGGAGCCTCGCTTGCGATCAGACGGTCGATGCCTCCCTTGTACACGTGCGCGTTGGCGCCGGGTGTCTGGCCATCGGCATCCCGGAAGATCAGGTGCGGCAGCAAGCCCGAACTGCCGACCGGCATCATGCAGGTCTTGATCGTCGGGTCGGCCGAGAGAAATATACTCGGGTACGTCGGGGCGCCGCCATCGGCCCGCCCAAACCCGAGGCTGTTCGACTGGCCGGAGAGGATATAGACCTTGACCGGCTTGTCTTTCGCGGGGGCCTTGTCGTCGGGGCGGGGCAGTTCCGCGGGAACGGTGGGTGCCGCGAAGGAGCTCTGCACCGTCACCACAAGGGCGGCGATGGCAACTGCGATTCTCCTGTATATGGCCATTCTCTTCGTCACTCCTAATGAGATGAGAACAACAACTGGGGGGCGACCGTGCCCTTCGAAGTCCTTCCCGACATCACGCCCCCAACCGCGGAACTGATTGACTTCGTCGGACCAGCCTACGGGGACGACACGTTGGTTCTCTGGGTTCTCTACATAGACAACAAGGCCTTAGTCTGGAAGAACCGGTTTGGTGTCGAGCACGATGCCGATGTCATCCAATTGCTCATCAGCTAGGCCGTTCAATAGCACGGCGAGAGCTTCGCAATCCGATTCCGTCGCCAGGCAAACCGTAATCTGTACTTCGTCTTCTCTCACTCTTGTTCCATTGGGCGAACAGGGGCGCAGGAACCGTTTCCGGCCCGCAACGCCAGCATGAAAACAGGCTCTGCACGGGCCGCCGCCGGTCGATGTCGGGCAAGTGCGTCCGACCTGCGAACCCCTACTTCGCAGCTTCGCCCGGGCTGCCGAGCTGCTTTGCGATCTTCTCGGCGACCTGCTCGGCCAGTTTCCTGTAGACAGCGCCGCTGAAATGGACGTTATCGCCGGTCTTCCATTCGGCGTAGCCATCCCAACTCGTCACAACGCCGTGCAGGTCGTTGATCGGAACGCCCCGGCCGTCCATGACCTTCTTGGCGGCGGCGTTGTAGATCCGTTCGTCGCCCGCAGGCATGTTGGGGGCGTTGGCGGGGATCGGCGTGGTGTGGGCCCAGATGACCTTGGCGCCGTTGGTCTTCAGCAGCGTTACGATTTTGTCCAGGTTCGCGGCGTATTTGGCCGGCGGGGCGTGCCAAGCGCCCTTCCGGCCGCGGAAGATGTCGTTGAGGCCGAAGTTGAAGTGGATCACGTCGTACTTCGTCTCTTTGAGGTGTCGAGCGAACGAGTCGAAATCAGCCATGCACAGCACCGTGTTGCCGAAATTCAGATATCCCTTGGGCTTGGGCTCCTTGTCGATCCGGTAGCTCGGGACGCTGCCGAGCTTGGTGACGTTGGCTTTGCCGTCCAGCAGCCTGATCACGTGGTCGCCGTATCCCCCGCAGATCGAATCGCCGAAGATCAACACACTCGGCAGCGATGCGGCCCTCTTCGCGTGCTTGACGATGAACGTGGCCATGCCCTTATCTTCGAAGAACCCGCGCCAGTAGTTGTGGCCCTGCCCTTTCTTGATGTCGAGCGTGATCGTCCCGCCGAGCGCCTTGTAGCGCTCGGCCAGCAGACCGGAGTTGCGATCCAGCGACACCATCGTGTCCTTGTCGCCGTGAACGATGTAGATCGGCACGCCAGCCTTGGCCAGCGGCTTGAGGCGGTCGATCGGGTTGTGCGCTGACAACTGCTTGGCGAGTTGCTCTTCGCTCATGCCGTAGGCCTTGCTGGCCTGCTTCAATCCCGGCCAACTGGCCATATCGCACACCGTGTAGATGCCCGCGATGCCAGCGACGAACTCGGGATGCTCCGACGCCCAGTTGTACATCTGCAGCCCGCCGCGGCTCCGGCCGATCAGGCACGCCTGGCGCGTCAGGTTCCGCCGTAGCGTCAGGTGTCGGTGAAACGCGGTCAGATACGCTCGGGACCGGGGATTGCCCAGCGGCACGTCAAGGTCCAGGCCGGCCACGGCGATGCCGTTGGCCAGGTACTTTGCGAACATCCACTTCTCGTACTTGCCCGGGAGGTTGTAGTCGGTCGGGAAATACCACAGCCACGGCGTCTTCCGCCCGGGCTTGGCGTTCTCGGGCATCGCCAGGAAGCCGACCTTTCCCGCGACCGTCAGGATCTCGGCGTTCGCAGGAAGAATCTGCCGGCCCCTGTCGTTTCGCCGTGTGCGAGGTGGGGCGGGCGTCGGTTCATCGGCCGGATAACATGGCAGGGAGAGCGCCCCGATGACTGCCGCTATCGCGAGAAGGCAACCGTGTGTTCGGTTCATGAGGAATGTCTTGCTCTGTGTTGGCGATGATGCCCGGCAATCCCTAGACCGAGATTTCCCAGATGAACTCCGGCCGATTACCATCGCCAGCCTTTCTGAAGATTCTATCACCGATTGTGGGATTGGCAAGCATTGTTCTTGACCGATTGAGAGGGTCGCCGGCCACAGTCCATCTGGGATATCCCGGATTATAGGGCGTTGAAGAAGGTGGGTGTCGATGCGGAGTTGGAGCTCTATGGTGGCCACGGCCACGCATGGTTCAATCGCGAGCCGGATCGCACCATCACGCTGAAGCGAATGGAACCGAGATTTCCCGGATGGCCTCCGGCCGACGACCATCGTCGGGCTCCTCGGCGATTCTACCACGGACTGCGGTCGATGTCGCATGGGCCATGGACGCTCCAGGCGTGAAGAAGGGCATGGCCGGTTGGAGGGGGGCAGGGCGCGGGACAGGAGTGTGAGCCGACTGGGCGCAGGGCTGGGCCGGCCCAGGGCTGGAACTGGGAGGTGCGGGGGCGAACGGGCGGGTTCACGGGCCGGCCATGCGTACAGCGGAAGGGCTACGAGCTATCCAGG
>JAUWQU010000666.1 GCA_030610965.1 Phycisphaerae bacterium | reverse complement strand
GCTTACGAGGCGGTCGCCGAGCACGTCGAAGCGGCTCTCGACGAGCAGCGCCAGGTCTTTGGCGGCCATCGGCACCCGTAGCGGCTGGATGAGGCTTCGCCAGATCACCCACGCCACGGACGCCACCGCCACAGCCATGATCGCCGCCCGAAGCGGGCGCTCCAGCCGCAGCAGATAGTCGAATGCCAGCGTTCCGAAGACCAGGGCCACCAGCGCCACAACTGTCCAGGCCACGCCCTCGACGGCGAGCCGGCTGGTCAGCGCCCGGCGCAGTCCCGCGAGCTTGTCGCGGATGTCCGCGTGGAGAAGGTCGGGTTGTCCAGCGTCTTTCATTGTCGGTTTCCGAACAAAAGGTCTTGGGTCTTGGACCCTAGCGGTCTGTCAGCCGTCACGTAATTGGTGCCATGCTTCCGTCTCAGGAAGCATGCTCTGCGACGGCATGCTTCCCCAAAGCTGGAAGCATGGCACCCTATCCATCCGATGATGGCTGACAGAACAATAGTACCTTTTAAGCCATGTTGTACTTCTTGCGGAGGATCCACTCGGCCGTCAGCAGGACGACTATCAGCAGGAGCATCAGGTTCGAGTTCCAGAGTTCCCGCGGCACCTCGCGGACGGCGGTCTTGCGGTCGTCGGGGATAAGCCTGGCAAGCTCGTCGGCGCGGTCGACCGTCATGAAGTTCTCCGGCCGCGTGGCGAGATTCTCCATTGTGGCCCGGTCGGCCTCGGTCCGCAGGGCCTCGGCCTTGGGCAGGTCGATGCGGATGGTCTTGGTCTGGACCTTCTCGCCCCTGAACGGAACGCCCTTGAGGGCGGTCAACTGGAACACGCCCGTTTTCGATGCCCGGAAGGTGGCCGTGAACCGTCCGGGCTTGTCCGGCACGGCCTTGCAGACGATTGTCTCGCTACCGCCGGCCTGCGTGTCCACCATCTCGACGTCGAAGGCCTCGTCCTTGCGAGGATTGAAGTTTTCATCGAATGCCTCGACCTCGATTGTGATCCGCGTGCCGGCCGAGAACCGGTCCCCGCCGGCAGTGATTACAACCTGCTTTGCCCGCAGGCTGGCCAGATAGCGGACGATGTTGTCCCAGAAGTTCTGGTGGATGCGCCCTTCCTGTACGAATCGCCACCGCCACGGCTCGTCGATGCCGACGTAGAGCACCCGCCCCACGCCGAAGGGTTGGGTGACCAGCACGGGCTCCGGCTCGTTGCGGTCGGTGTGGCGGGCCGGGTTCGAGCTGACGGCCAGGACGCGCGCAAGCGGCTTGGCCTTGAGCACCGGATGCGACCAGTAGATGCCCGGCAGGATCTGCCAGAGCTTGACGGAGTCCTCCGCCGTCGAGGCCAGGCGGGTTATCGCATGGTCGATGCCGTAATCCGTCAGTCGCACCGGCCAGGCCTGCGGTCGGCGGTAGAGGATCCGCTCGACCGTGTCGCCCGTGTTGGCGGCAGGGACTACCGGAAGCAATGCAGCCAGGGTCGCGTATGATCCCCGCGAGCCGAGGACGAGGTCCGAGTACTTCGCGCCGGCGACGTAGCAGAGCCCGCCGCCGTGGACCTCGACGAACGTGCGGAGGATCTTTCCGAAGTTCTCGTCGAAGCCCTCCAGCGTCGGCTGCGGGTCGCAGAGGATCACAACGTCGTAGCCCGGGTGCGGCTTGCCGCCGGGCGAGCCAGCCAGTTCGGCAAGCTCTCGCGGCAGGCGGTCGATCTTCATGCCCGTCGAGGCGAGTTGGTTGACCTCCTTGTCGGCGTCCTGCTGCCAGACGCTCAGGCGGTAAAGCTCCGGCTGGCGGTGCAGGAAGTTGCGGATGTACTGGAACTCCCACCCGGCGTCGCCGCTGACCAGCAGGACGCGGATCTTCTCGTCGGAGACATCGACCGGCGCTTCGGCCTGGTTGTCGTCGAGGTTTCGCTCGTCGGCGTGCGGCTCGACGACAGCGCGGTAGACGAACTTGCCGATCATCTCGGGCTCGACCGCCAGCTCGACCGTCTGCACGCCGTGACTAACGGCCGCCGCCGCGCCGCCGCGGGCGCCCGCGCCGTCCAGCCGCACCGACTTGTCGATGCCGGTGTCGGTCCAATCGCTGCCGGCGGCGGGGCAGCGGAGCAGCTTTACGCGCACCTCCTGGCCGGTAAGGTTGCGATGGGCCAGCACGACCGAGAATTCCGTGTGAGCCCCCCGCCGGACCTCCCTCGGCGCCTGCAGGCCGGTTACGGAGACGTTCTTGGGCGGAGTCGGTTCGCCGACGAGGACCGGGTATATCCGCAGCCCGCGCTGGTTGGCATAGGCCATCGCGTCGGCAAGGCGGTCGTCGCCGCCGCGACTGGTCATCTGCCCGTCGCTTATCATAACGATCCCCGCCACGCGCCGGCCCAGCACGCTCTCCATGGAGTCGCGCAGGGCGGCGGGAAGGTTCGTCTCGTAGCCCGAACTCGTCAGCCTTGCCAGAATCTCCTGAGGCGTGGCCGGGGCGGTCGTCGGCTGGGTCGTGCCCTTCTGGCCCTGCGACTGCGTCTCGGCCGATTCCGCGGGGCCGGCAATTCGCCCCAGCGGGCGGGTGTACGACTCCCGGCCCTGCTGGTCGGTCGAGAACCGCATGAGCATCAGCGGGTGGTCCTCGGCCAGCTTGGCCAACAGACCGCCCTGCCGGCCGAGAACCCTACGGACGATGTCCGTCCGCGAAACTTCCTCCAGCCCGGCCTCGTCGGTGCCCATCAGGGCGGCCAGCGCGGCCTGCTCATTCGGGTCGCCATATCGGTCGGTGAAGGACATCGACCTGCTGTCGTCTATCAACACCAGAACGGCAGAATAGACCGTTCGAGTGAATCTCAGCACGATCGCCGGGCGAAACAGCACGGCCAGCACCAGCAGGCAGACCAGCAGGCGGATGGTCGCCAGCGATGCCTTGACGCCGGTGGAGTTGTCGCCCTCTCGTCGATAGCTGCGGATTATGAGGTACGCCATCGCCACGAACAGCACGATCAACAAGAGGTTGACGTAGTTGCCGTAGCTCGCCACGAACCCGAAACGCCAGTTGCCCTCGCCGACCAGTTCGGCCGGGTCGCTGCCCAACAGCCATTTGACTATTTGATCTATCAGCTCTGTGCCTGTTGCACCTTCTTCTTCTTTGGCTTCTTACCT
>JAUWQU010000635.1 GCA_030610965.1 Phycisphaerae bacterium | reverse complement strand
AACGTCATCGACGGACCGCACTTTCAGTTGATGAAGGACGGGGCGATCGTGTGCAACAGCGGGCACTTCAACGTCGAGTTGAACCTCGAGGCCCTGGCAAAGATGGCCAAGGGCAAGCCCGCCGAACTCCGCAAGGGCGTCCAGCGATACATGATGCCCAACGGCCGGCGAATATTCATCCTCGCCGAGGGCCGGCTTGTGAACCTCGCCTGCGCCGAGGGGCATCCGGCGTGCGTGATGGACATGTCCTTCGCCACGCAGGCCCTGGCAACCGCATGGAGCATCGAGAACGCCAGCAAGCTGACCGTCGGCGTCCACGACGTGCCCAAGAGCATCGATGATTGGGTCGCGGCGCTCAAGCTCAAGAGCATGAACGTCAAGATCGACAAGCTCACGGCCGAGCAGCAGAAATACCTCTCCTCGTTCGACATGGGAACGTAGGCCGCGGGACGAGTAGCCTATCCTTCGATCGGCGCGGCGGCAAAGGGCGCCCAGAGCGCCAGCGCCAATGGGGAGATTGGCGGCCCCGGCGGTGCGCTACCCGGCCGCGACGGCCTTCCAGCCTTCGTTGAGTTCTTCCAAGAGCTTGATCGTCTGGCGGATCATGTCGGCGTCCTTGCGCATGTTGGCCTGGAAAAGGTGTTCCTGCATGAACGCGTAGAGTTGGCGCAGGTTCCGGGCGATCTCGCCGCCGGCTTCCATGTTCAGCGTGACGTTGAGTTCCTGGATGATGTCCACGGCCCGGCTGATGGACTTGCCCTTCTCGATGAACTGCCCGGCCTCCAACTCGCGGATGGCCTGCTTGAGGAACTTGACGGCTCCCTCGTAAAGCATCGTCACCACGCGGCCGGGCGTCTGGGTCATCACGCGGTTTTCCTGATAGGCGAGTATCTCTTTCATGGCTGTTCCTGCTAGTTATCCGAGTTGTTCATGCTCTCGAGCGAGCTTATCATGGCGATAAAGGCGCTCTGGAACCCTTCGAGCTTGGCCAGGGCTATCTCCATCCGTATGTACTGGGCCCGAAGCCGCTCTTCCTTCGCGGTCAAACGGGCCTGCTGAAGCTCGATCTGCTTGTCGAGGCTGGAAATCACCAGGTCGAATTGGCTGGTTTTGACCTCGAACGTCCCGGACACAGGGTCGAGTTGCGCGGCCGTCAGGTCGTAGAGCGCGCCGGCGAACCCCTGCTTGACCTCCACGTCGTAGATTTTGGTCTCGCTCGTATAGGGCGTGATTACCAGGATGTTAAGCCCCTGCTCCGGCGAGCCCAGGGTGCCGGTGATCGAGTTGCCATCCACGTCGGCCGCCCGCCAGTCATCCAATGCGTCGTTCTTCCGGTAGTAGGCCTCGGTAATGTCGCCGGCACCGTCGTAGACAAGCTTTATCTGGTATGAGCCTGGCGTCGTGGAGTCCAGGGTGCTGGTGAACTGTATGTCGCTGCTGCTGACGGTCCCGCTGCCGGAGGCGGCGATCAGCGACAGGACCGCGTCGTAGTCGGCACCCAGGGCCTCGTTGAGTATGGCGCTGTCCAGCGCGAGATGCCCGTCCTTATCGAGTTCCAGGCCTATCGAGGCCGGAGTCGTGTAGGCATCCGTCCCGTTGACAAATCCCGACGCGACCCGGACCAGCAGGTCCCTGGCCCCGGAGATCAGGCCGGTGACCGTTGAGTCGCCCTGGAATATGCCGCTGGTCTTGGCCTGGTCATCGTAGCCGACAATGCTGTCCAGGTTGTCCACGATCACGTTGTAAGTGCTCACCAGGTTCGACAGCCCGGACGCAACCTGGCTGGTGTCCCGGCTGAGGGTCACGGTGGCCGTGCCGATATGCTTGAGCTCCAGCGTCACGTTCGGGATTACCCCGGAGACGGAGTTCGACTCGCTCTCGATCCACCCCCCGGCCGGGTAGCCGTCCAGCCTGACCTGGGCGTTTCGAGCGGACTGGCTTACCGTCCAGTTGCCGCCGGCCTCGAAACCGGTCAGGGTGGTCGCGACCTCGATGGTGATGGTGTGGTCGACGCCGGTATTCCTGCCGCCGAGCACCAGGTGATAGGCCAGGCCGTCGCCGGAGTCGTACTCGAGGATGCTGGCGGAAACGCCGGGATTGCCCGAATCATCGTTTATCAGGCCCGCCAGGTCCTCCAGCGTCGTCGTGTCGGAGGTCTGGACCGTGCGGGTTGTCCCGTCGTAGGTGTAGACGAACTGGGCCGCACTGCCAAACGCGGCAGTTTTATCGGCGACGCCGGCGTGGACCCTTCGTTCCGCGGCCGCCAACTGGTTGATCTCGATTCCGTAGCTGCCCTCGATGGCCCCGACCGAGGCCGTTAGGGCGACTATGTCCAGGTCCGACGTGGAGGCGGTTACTCCGCGAATGGCAACCATGTCACGCAGGGAGTCGGCCTGTGATTTCAGGCTGGTGAAGAGGTTCTGGAGGTTATCAAACGTAACCTGCTTGTTCTGGGTCAGGGCTTTCCGGGCCAGGAGATTGTCCAGCGGCTTGCGGGCAACCGCCAGGGCCTGCGCGACGAATACCTCGGAGTCGATTCCCGAGAGTACGCCGCTAAGGCTTGTGGTTCCGGTTACCGCCATTTGGGGATCCTTTCCGCTGCGTCATGTTCCGTCACCTTCCTTATCGAGGCCGGGAGGCGGAACTTGAGCGGAGTTGCGGGAATCCGGAAAAAAACGAGGCCGGGCCCGCCTCCCTGTTTCAGAAGGATCGGGCCCGACCACACCTTTATTGTCGCCCGGGCTCCCCTGGCCTGCGATGCCTGGTGCATCTCAGCCGGGTTTATCGCCCAGTGTTGCCTTTTTCAGGCTTATCCGCGGAGCAACTGCAGGGCCATCTGCGGCATCTGGTTGGCCTGGGCCAACATGCTGATGCCCGCCTGTGCCAGCACCTGGCTGCGGGTCATGGCCGCCATTTCCGTCGCCACGTCCACGTCGCTGATGCGCGACTCGGCAGCGGAGAGGTTCTCGGCCTGGATGTCGTTAACCGACCCAGCCATCTCGAGGCGGTTCATCATGTAACCCAGTTCGGCACGGAACGTGTCCTTGGTGACGATGGCGGCGGTGATCGCGGTTATCGCGCCAGCCGCATCGCTGGAGATATCCACGGCCGTGCCATCACCGGCGGTCTTGAGCCAGTTCGCGTCGGTCTCAAGGAGCGTGTCCGTGGTGACCAGGGTCGTGCCGCTCACGGCCAAGACGCTCGTGCCACCACTTATGTGCTGGACCTGCATGGTCTTCAAGCCAGTCGTCGTGTCGGTGACGATGGTGGCCGCATTGTAG
>JAUWQU010000381.1 GCA_030610965.1 Phycisphaerae bacterium | reverse complement strand
CCAGGAGCTTGAAGAAGAACCTGTCGAGTTGGGCCTCGGGCAGGGGGTACGTGCCTTCCTGCTCGATGGGGTTCTGCGTGGCCAGCACGAGGAACGGCTCGGGCAGCGTGCGCACTGTCCCCCCGCTGGTGACGGAGTGCTCCTGCATGGCCTCGAGCATTGCCGACTGGGTCTTGGGCGTTGCGCGGTTGATCTCGTCGGCGAGGATTATCTGCGCGAATATCGGCCCGTGCTGGAACTCGAACATTCGCCGTCCGGTGGCTTGGTCCTCCATGACGATATTGGTGCCGATGATGTCGGCGGGCATGAGGTCGGGCGTGAACTGAATCCGCCGGAACTCCAGCGACAGCGCGTCGGCGAGGGTGCGGACAAGCAGCGTCTTGCCCAGCCCCGGCACGCCCTCCAGCAGGATATGCCCGCCGGCAAACAGGGCGATCAGCGTGTCATCGACGATTTCCGCGTGGCCCACGATAACCTTGCCTATCTCGTCCCGCAACGACTGGAATATCTTGCGGAATTCGCGGCAAAGCTGCTCCACGTTCGTCTGTTCTTCGGCCATATTCTCTCGGTCTCCCCGGCCGTCGCGGCGACACACAGGTCACCGCCGGCCGTGCTGGTTGTCTCTTAGTCGCTCGCCGGGCTCGACGGTTTCACACCGGTGGCTCGGCTGACAATTGTCTCGCTCACTCCTTCTTATCCCTGCCCTGGCCTTTTGCGCGGCGCTTGGCGTCGAGCAGGCGGCTTACGTGCGTTTCGGTGGCGGCGGGGGCCTCTGGTTTCTTGGGTTCGGCCGGGGCCGCGGGGCGGCGGGCCGCCGGGGACTTGTCCACGTCCGGCTCGGGCAGCTTGGTCGCGGCGCCCTTGGGGGCCACGAAACGCCTGGCCGCATGCTGCTGACGCCCCTCGGCCTTCATCTGCTGCTGGCCCCTTTGGCGCCGGGCCTTGAGGGCGGCGAGCGTCGCGTCCTGCACGGCCGGCAGGGCGCGGGAGAAGATCAACCCGCGAAGCAGCCAGCCCGCCGCGGCGATCAGCAGCACAGCCGTAATCGCGATGTGCAGCGCCAGGCCAAATCCGATCGGCCGAAAGCCCACGCAGACGAGCACGCCCAGCGTGATTCCCACGGCCGCGATGGCCGACGCGCCCGCCAGTTCGCCGGCGCGGATCCCCAGGCGGCGCGCGATTGCGGCGAAGTCGATAGCGATTCGCCTGACAGCGACATCCAGCAGGAACAGCACCACCCACGCCAGCAGCAGGGGGATAGTTAGCCCCAGGGCGGTTCGCGGCTTGACGAGTCCGGCACGGCTGAAGAGTTCGGCCTTTTCGGGATCGACGTCGAGTATTCTTCCGCCGGTGGTCTCGGCGACCTGGGCGAGCAGTGCGGAGTTGTCGGTGAGGTCCTCGAACTCCGGCGCGAACGGCACGGTGACGACGGATTGGACTAGCTGGTCTTTTTGGCCCTCGCCGGTCCGGCGGTATTGGAGGTTGACCAGGAAGCTGCCTCCCTGGTCGGCCTGGAAATTGGCGCGGTATTGGCCGGGGCCTATCTGGCGCAGATCGAGCGGGCGGGTGGTCATGTCCGGGGCGATCACCTGCCCGACGATATTGGCGAACTGGACGAACTTCCCGCCTGGCTGAACGGCCTCGACGGTGAGCGTAACGTCCCGGCCCTGAACGTCGGCGAAGGTCTCGCAGTCGGTGGACTGGGGGCTCTTTGCCGCCCATCTGACGACCTGTTCCCAGAATCGGTCGAAGCCTCCCCATGCCAGCCACTTGCCCGCCCACCGGCTGTCGGCGCTGCTGGTGAACGCCACCACTCGCCCGCGGCCCGCCTGTTCGGTCGCCAGCAGCGGCTCGCTTTCCGGCCCGGACAGGACAACCTCGCTGAGGCCGCCCTTTCTGCCGGGGAGCACGCGCCCGTCCAGCATGGGCAGGCCGGAGACGCCGCGGAGGATGTCGCTCAGGCCCGATGCGATTCGCGGCTGGAACGGCTCTTCGATAATCAGCGACCGTTTGACGACCTGGGCTTCCTTGACGAAGATTCGCGGAAGCTGGGCCGGGTCCTTTACGTTGTAGAATCGCCCGCCGGTGTAGTTGGCGATATCTCGGAGGCTCTTCACGTCGGCCGGGGAGTGCGGGTTGACAGCCACGCCGGTTACGGTGATGCCTTCCTTGCGGAGGTTTTTGAGCTGCGTCATGGAGGGCATCTGCGGGTCGCCGTCGGAGATGATGATGATGTGCTTCTGGCCGGCCTTGGCGGCCTTGAGCGCCTTGTAGGCGGCCGCGATCGGCGGGCCGAAGTCCGGCATGTCGCCCATGACCATCTGGTTGATCGCGGCGACGCAGACCGTCTTGTCTCCCGCGGGGCTCAGCGGATAGACCCAGTTCCCGCCGGCGGCGGCCTGGTTCCAGCTATAGTCCAGCACGCCGACGAGGTCGTGGCGGCTGAGGCTCTTGATGGCCTCGATGGCGACCTTCTTGCCCCAGAAGTTGCCGCGGGGCATCTCGCATGCATGCATGACCAGAACCAGCGCACCCTTGGGCATCTGCTTCTTCTGGGGCGGGTCCATGTCCACGGGGATGATCTTCGCCACGGGCGAACCGAGCCACCCGCCGGCGCCGTAGGAATCCGGGCCGCCGATGGTGACGAGCCCGCCGCCGAGATTCGTGACGTAGCGGCAGATCATCTCCTGCTGGGCCTCGCTCAGCAGGTGGTTGGGAGTGTTGACCAACACGATCACGTCGACGTCCAGCAGGCCCGGAAGCCGCGACGGGAACTCGCCCGGGGCAATGCCTCGGGCATCGATCTTCGCGCCCGCCATCGCGTCCATGAGCGGCTGGGCCTCGCGCGGGTCGGCCGCAACGACCATTATGTGCCCCGGACCGGCGACGAACGTAACGCCGCTTGCGCGGTTGTTCTGAGCGAGCTTGTCGTCGGCGGGCCCGTCGGGGATGAAACTGGCGTCGAACTGGTGAACGCCGCGGGTGCCGATCGGCAGCGAGATCGTATGCACGTTCGTGCCGGCCTTGAGCTTCACGGGCGCGGCCACGGCGTCGCTGTTGGGGTCCAGGTCGACCGGCCTGCCGTTAAGCGCCAGAAGCAGCATGCCGGAACTCTCGGCCGTGCTTGTGAGCACAAACCGCACGGGCACGGTCTGCCCGCTTCGCGCCCGGCCTGGCACGACGAGGCGGCGGAAGACGACCTCGCGGTCGTACTTATACCGCAGGGCGAGCACGTCGATGGGAATGCGGTTGGCGGCCGCGACACGGGCGACGGCCTTGAGGTCGCCCGCGGTCTCGTTGCCGTCGCTAATGAGTATGATCCGCACGGCCGTGCCAGGCGGGGCGATGGCCAGGGCCATCTGCACCCCGGCGGCCAGGCGGCTCTGGTTTCCCACGAGTGTAAGCGTCCGGGCGGGAATGTCGCTGGAGGTGCTTGGCAGGCGGGTGATGTCGGCCTGCTCGGCGATGTCCACGACGGCCAGCAGGTCGCCCGGAGGCTTGTGGGCCAGGGCCGTGGCGAGGTACTTGTGGGCGGCCTGCTGCAGTGCCTCGGGCACGGACTGGCTTCGGTCCACCACGGTCAACAGGGCCAGCTTGTCGTGCGTTTCGGTAATGGACGGCCTGGCGAGGGTGGCAGCCAGGATGACCACCACCGCCACGCGAAACGCGATGGCCGTGACGCGGCGAACCACCCCGATGGAGCGCAGGGATTTCCACGGCAGATATGCAACCGGCAGGGCGATCAGCCCGCATGCCAGCCACCAAGGCTGCTCGAAATAAAAACCGTACGTCGCGATCATGCTATTGCCCAAGGCCAAGCCGGCCTGCCCCCCAGCCGTCGCGACGGCCTGGAGATGCCGGACGATGAACTACCGATCTTACCTCATGCCGCCGGCGGTATCCACCGCCAAGCCGGCGCGACGGGCCAAAAGAACACGTTCACGGCAGCCGCCATGCCTGTATGCGGTTGTTGCCGGCGTCTACTATGTACGCCAGGGCGTCGGCGCCGATCGCGACGCCCCACGGGTAGGCCAACTCGCCCAACTGCCGCCCGGGCCCGCCGAGCACGGCCAGGCCGCGGCCATCCGGCGAGAAGACCTGTATGCGATTGTTGCCGTACTCGCAGACGACGATCCGCCCGTCGGCGGTCAGGGCAACGTCGTACGGGTAGCGGAGCCGGCCGATCTCCCGGCCGACCGAGCCGATGTACCTTTCGAGCTTGCCGGCCAGGTCGTAGACCGCGATGCGATGGTTGCACGCGTCGGCGACGTAGAGGCGGCTGCGGGCGGCATCGACGGCCAGGGCGCTTGGCCGGGATAACTGCCCGCTGCCCGAGCCGAAGGCGCCGAAGCTGCCGAGGAACTCACCCTCGATGCTCCAGATGTTCACGCGGTCGTTGCCGCCGTACTCGCTGACGAAGACCCGCCCGTCGCCGGCGAAAGCGACGTCCGTCGGGTAGACCATCCGGCCCGGCTCGGTGCCGTAGGAGCCGAATCGCCGGACCTCCGTGCCATCCGGCTTGAAGGCGACCACGCGATGGTAGTGCGTGTCGGCCACCCACACGTTGCCGTCCGGCCCGACGGCCAGGCCCGTGGGCTTGCCGGCCGCGGACTCCGGCATGGAAAAGCCGCCCAGGTGCTTTCCCGCGGCGTCGAAATGCTGGAGGCGGGCGGTCTTGTCGACCACCCAGAGCGTCGAGTCGCCGGCCCCGATGCCATTGCGCAGGTGCATCTGCAAGAGCGTGTAGCCGGCGTTGAGTCGCCATCGGTCGCTGGCCTGCCATTTCGCGGAGATCTCGCCGCCGGAGGTCGCTCCCTCCATGGCGTTGTTGACAAGAAAAGGGATCTCAAGGTGCGCCGGAGGCGGCGTCGCGGAGACAAAGGGCGCTCCCATGTCGAACGAGCGAAGATTGTCGTAGACATTGTAG
>JAUWQU010000165.1 GCA_030610965.1 Phycisphaerae bacterium | reverse complement strand
GCGGCAAGGCGCTCTGCGAATCCGACGCATACGAGGCCGTCAACTTCTTCGAGGCCGAGATGACGCTCCTGCCCGGCGTCCGCCAGCCGCTTAAGGACTACTTCGAGGCCCACGTCCACATTGGCACGGCCGAGGCCATGGCGAACGTCGCGCTGCTGGAAAAATCCAACCTTATCCCCTCCGAGCCGCAGCTTGTGCAGATCCGCCTTCGCGAGCCGCTGAGCGTCGCCGTCGGCGAGCGGTTCGTCGTCCGCGCCAGTGTGCCGCGACTGGCCCGCGGACGCGTGACGACCGTCGGCGGCGGAAGGGTCCTCGGCGCCAGCGGCATTCGCCTGCGGCGAAAACGCCCATGGACTATTCAAACGCTCTCCGACCGCCGGGCCGCCATCGACGACCCGTCGGCATGGGTCGCCCAGTGCCTGCGCGAGCAGGCCGCGCCGATGTCGGCCGAGGCGCTGGCCAAGGTCGCCCAGAGGCCCCCCGACAATGTCGCAGCCGTGCTTGCCGAACTGCTTGCCGCCGGCACGGCCATCGAACTCGCCCGTGGCGAGTTCGCGCACAGCGATACCGTCGAGCGTTCGGCGGCGGCGCTCGTCGAGGCCGTCGATGCGTTCCACGAGGCAAACCCGGTGCGGATGGGCGTCGAGCGATCCCACCTTGCCGCCCAGGCCGGCGGCGCCGGGCCCCTGTTCGAGGCGGCCCTGGCAAGGTGCCTTTCCGACGGGCGATTGCGGCTGCACGGGGCGGTCATCGGCTCGCCGAACCAGGCCGGCGGCCTCAGCGCCGAAGACAGGGAACTCGTCGAGCGGATCGAGGCCATGCTCCGCGAGGCCCACCTCGAGCCGCCCCTGACCGAAAAACTCTCCGAGGCCCTCGGCCAGTCGCCCGATCGAATCGCCGAGATGATCCGCCTGCTCGTCGATGCCGGCTCGGTCCTCCGGCTGGACCGCAAGGTGGCCATGCACCGCGACGCCGTAGCCGCCGCCGAGAAGGTCGTGCTGGGCCTGTTCGCCAAGGCCAACAGCTTCGAGACGGTCGAGTTCCGCGACGCCCTGAAAGTAAGCCGCAAGTTCGCCGTGCCCCTGCTGGACTACTTCGACACCGCCAAGCTAACAGTCCGTAGCGGCAGCCGACGCCGACCCGGCGTAAAGGCAAGGGAAGCGATGGGCGAGAAGTAGCAGTCAGTAGCCGCAAGCCAGTAGATGGCTGCGCCGTAAACCCCTCTCCCTCGATGGGAAAGGGTGGCCGTTAAACTGTGGCTGTTCTTGCGTGAACATGGTGGCGCATTGTGTACATAAGAGCAATGCTGGGCGCCGAGCTCAAGGCCAACGGCGGCTCCCCGAACGACGCCTGCATGAAAGGCTTCAGGGAACTGATGCGGATATATCACACGACTGGGAAATCAGACCTGGCAGTGAGGCCTCCCATTGCCGCAACCTTTAAGGAATGACACACAAACTGAAGGCCCTTGTGTTTGTCATGAGGAGAATTGTTATGGCCTATCCGCGACGTCCTGATCTGAACAAGCTCACCTCCAGGCTTTGGGAGCATTCCCAGCTCAAGCACGAGTACGGCGCGAAGGGGATCGAGAAGGTCTACCGGAAAGCCGAAAAGGCCCTCCGGTCCGCGCTGGCGGACCTGCGAAAGCTTCCGATCGACAAGAAGCTGGCGGCCAGGGAGCCCAACGGCCTGAAGGCTATCAAGGCCCTGCGCCCCAAGGGCCCGCGGAAGATGTGGGGCCGATTCGATGCGAAGGCGTATGTCGATCGCGTCCATGGCGCGTTGCTCGGGCGCTTCGCCGGCTGCACGCTGGGAGCCCCCGTGGAGTTCTGGTCGATCGACCGCATGGAAGAGTGGGCCAGGGAGATCGGCCAGCCGTTCCCGCCGGTCGAGTACTGGAGACGGATTACCGACCCGCATCGCCTGCGTTACGAGGTGAGCCGGCGCGATGCCTACACCAGCGAGAAGATGGACGGCGTGCCGGTGGATGACGACATCGCCTACACGCTTCTGGGCCTGCTGACGGTCGAGAAGTTCGGGCCGAGTTTCACGGTGGACGACAATGGCAGGAGTTGGCTGAAGTACCTGCCATACGCCTGCACGGCCGAGCGTGTCGCGCTGGAAAACCTGAAGAAGAAGGTCCCCGCCAACAAGTGTGGCGAGCTGGACAACCCGTTCTGCGAGTGGATCGGCGCCGACATCCGCTCGGACCCGTGGGGCTATATGGCCCCCGGGTGGCCGGCGTTCGCGGCGGACATGGCGTATCGCGACGCCTACCTGTCCCACCGGCGTCAGGGCATCTACGGCGAGATGTTCTTCTCGGCTGCCATCGCGGCGGGGTTCGCCCTGAGCGACCCCATGAAAGCCATCGAGGTCGCCCTAACCGAAATCCCGCGTAAGTGCGCCCTGGCCAAGGCCGTGAAGTGGGCGATGAAGACCGCCCCGAAGATCGGCAGCCACAAGGCGGCGAGGGCGGCCGTAGACAAGCGGTTCAAGGGAATGAGCGGCGTCCACACGATCAACAACGCCTGCCTCACCATCTTCGGTATCGCTATCGGCGGCACGGACTTCACGCGCGTCATATCGGAGGTCGTCGCGATGGGCCTGGACAACGACTGCACGGCCGCGACGGCCGGGTCGATCGTCGGCGCATGCGTGGGCCTCAAGGGCATCGGCGAGCACTGGTACAAGCCATTCAACAACACGGTGCATTCCTACCTCATCGGGCAAAAACCGTTCAAGATCGACGACCTGGTCGGGCGCTTCAGCAAACAGGCCCAACGCGTCTACGCTGAAATGTAGGAGGCCCAAAGAGCTTCACGCAAAGGCGCCGACGGCGCGGGGAGCCGGCCGGCGCCCTGGTGTGCGACCACACCTGTCGCATCCCGGCTGTACGGTTGACAGGACTCGGCGCGCGCGGCTATCATCTTGGTCGTTCATCCGGACGTGCAGGGGTGATTAACGTGCCGTAATAATGGGACTCAGGCATGGCCACTCGATGACAGGGGCGCTGATCGCCCGCGATTCATCTCATGAGTAATCTGAGTATCATGTTCGAACAGGCCTTCAAGAACATCGACGACGTCCTCCGGAAAGAGGCGGGCTGCACGACCGAACTCGATTACACCGAGCAGACGTCCTGGCTGCTGTTGCTGAAGTACGTCGACGGCCTGGAGCAGGACTAGCAGTCCGTTTAGAAATGGATCTCGTCGCGAGAGCGAGCCGGGATTTCGAGCATCAAGGAAGAAACCGCAGGCAAAGCCTTAGCTTTGTTGAGGATTTCTGACGCAGACGCGCAGGAATCCAGGCCGCTCACAGCAGAGATAGCTTTCTAAACGGGCTGCTAGGCCGATGAAGCCGCCCTCTATGATCGGAAGCTCGCAGCGCCGGCGGCGTTGAAGAAGTCGCTGTCGCACCAGGCGTTTGCGGGACAACTTTAGGAAATACCCATGCCCGACAACCAGCCGCCTCAATCGAGCATCATCCTCTACCAGACCCAGGACGGGCGGACGCGTATTGAGTGCCGATTTGAGAACGAGACGATCTGGCTGACGCAGGCGCTGATCGCGGAGCTGTTCCAGAAGGATGTGCGGACGATAAGTGAGCATCTGGGAAACATTTATGACGAAGGCGAACTGGGCCGCGATTCAACTATCCGGAATTTCCGGATAGTTCGCCTGGAAGGTTCCCGGGAGGTGTCCCGCGAGATCGAGCATTACAGCCTGCCGGTCATCCTTGCCGTCGGCTACCGGGTTCGCAGTCACCGTGGCATACAGTTCCGCCAGTGGGCAACCGCCCGGCTGACCGAATACCTCGTCAAGGGCTTCACGCTGGATGATGAGCGGTTGAAAAATCCGCCCGGACCGGGGGCGCCGGATTACTTCGATGAGTTGCTGGAGCGAATCCGCGATATTCGTTCCTCCGAGCGGCGATTCTACCAGAAGGTGCTGGATATCTACGCGACGAGCGTGGACTACACGCCCAACACGGAGCTGTCGCGGCAGTTCTTCGCCACCGTGCAGAACAAGATGCATTGGGCCTCGCACGGTCAGACGGAGGCGGAGGTGATCCACGATCGCGCCGACGCGGACAAGCCCATGATGGGGCTGATGACGACGCGCCCCGGTAAGGTTGTCCGCAAGGAAGATGTCGCCATCGCCAAGAACTACCTTTCCGAAGATGAGCTTAATACGCTTAACCGGATTGTGAACCTCTACCTCGAATTCGCGGAACTCCAGGCACTCGATCGCAAACCGATGACCATGCGCAACTGGATCGAAAAGCTGGATGAGTTCCTGAAGATATCCGGGCGCGAATTGCTGGATCACGCGGGCAAGATTTCCGCCGAAACGGCCAAATTGAAGGCGGAGATGGAATACGGCCGTTACCGTGCTCTGACCGATGCCCAGCCGCGCCCGGTGGATGCGGACTTCGAGCAAGTTGCGAAACAGTTGCGGAATATGCCCAGGCCGAAGAAACTCGATCCACCTAAACCATGAACGAAGCCGAGACCAGAGCCGAGCATATTGATCCCGCGCTTGCCGCCGCCGGGCTGGGGCGCGTGCCGCTCGACAACCTCCTGAGCCACCGCTAAGCACTGTGCAACAAGGACTGCACAGTGCTTAGAGCAGGAGAGCAGGAGAAGTGAGGAAGAGGCTGTGGGGCGTGGGCCGTGAGACTGGCGCGTCGACCGTCTGCGGTCACGTGTTTTCCTTCTTAACTGTTCAAACATTGTTGCAGGCGGCGTAATATGGCGCCATGGCACTTGTCGATCTAAAGACGGTCCTCGGGCATGCGGCTGCGAACCGCTATGCGGTTGGCTCCTTCAACGTCATCAACCTGGACTTCGCCGAGGCCATCGTCAGGGCCGCGGAGGCCAGGCGCTCGCCGGTGATCCTCAGTATCGCCGAGGTGCATTTCCCGTACGTGACGCTCGAACACATCTGCCCGGCCATCAAGGCGATAGCGGAAAGATCGAGCGTGGAGATGGTGCTGAACCTGGACCACGGGAAGAGTTCCGCGGCCATCATCCGGGCGATACGCAATGGCTTTACGTCGGTAATGTTCGACGGGTCCGCGCTGCCGCAGGAAGAAAACGTGCGCCAAACCGCGGACGTGGTCAAGATCTGCCATGCGGTGGGTGTTTCGGTTGAGGCGGAGCTGGGCGCGGTGGGCGGCCCGGAGGGCGACGGGCTGGTGAACACGGCCGACCCCGACCTCTATACCGACCCGCGGCAGGCCGGCGACTTTGTCCAGCAAACGGGGATCGACGCCCTGGCCGTGGCCATCGGCAATGCGCACGGTAGATATGAAGGCGAGCCGCAACTGGATTTTGTGCGGCTGGAGCGTATCCGCGACGCGGCCGGCATCCCGCTGGTGCTGCACGGCGGCTCGGGGATCCCGGATGCTGATTTCCGCAGGGCCATCGGCCTGGGAATTGCCAAGATCAATTTCTATACCGGCATGTCGCAGGCGGCCCTGGAAGCCACTGCCCAGGCCATGCGGAACGTCGGCCAGGCGTACAACGATTATCCCGAACTCATCGCCCAGGTGACCAGGAAGGTCCAGGCTGTGGTTCAGCAGCAGATCGACGTGTTCGGCAGCGGTAATGTCTGCCAGTAGCGTAGAAGCAATTGCCCAGGAAGTGATTGCCGCCCTCAATGGTTAATCGTCTCCAAAAAATCACGCGCAACGGGATCATCGCGGCCGGCAATTGGATTATCGACCATGTGAAGATCATCGATATCTGGCCCCAGCGCAGCATGCTCGCCAATATCAAAGAGGAGATGATCGGTACCGGCGGCGCGCCGTACAACGTGCTGGTGGATCTGGCGAAGATGCAGGCCGGCCTGCCGCTGTGGGCGCTGGGCGTAATCGGCAACGACGCGGACGGTCAGTTCATTCTGCGGGACCTCCAGCGGCACCGTATCGACGCCACTGGTATGACGGCCACGGACGCCGCGCCCACGTCGCACACGTACGTCATGACCGAAGAGCGGACAGGGGCCCGGACGTTCTTCCACTGCCCGGGGGCCAACGCGCTTCTGGAGCACAAGCATTTTTCCGACGTGCAGGCGCCGGCGAAGATCTTCCATCTGGGTTATCTTCTGCTTTTGGATAAGCTCGATCGGGAAGATGCCGAGTTCGGCGTGGCCGCGGCCAGGACGCTGGCGCACCTGCAGCAACAGGGATACAAGACCTCGGTGGACACGGTGTCGGATCAGAGCGGCCGGCATGAACAGGTTGTCGTTCCCTGCCTGCCGTATGTCGACTATCTCATTGTCAACGAACTGGAAGCCGGGGCCATCACGGGCCGGGCGATCCGCTCGGGCGACGGTCAGATCGATTCGGGCAATCTTCTGCAGGCCGCCGAGGCGCTCCTGGACGGCGGTGTCAAAGAACTGGTCGCCATCCACTTCCCGGAAGGCGGGTACTTGCGGGCCAGGGACGGTCGGCAGTGCTTCGAACCGTCGTTTCTGGTGGCGGCCGACGAAATCAGGGGTACTGCCGGCGCCGGCGATGCCTTCTGCGCCGGGATGCTCTATGGGCTGCACGAGGGCCGACCGCTGGATGAGGTGTTGAAGCTGGCCAATGCCAATGCCCGGTTCAATCTCCTCTCGCCCACCTGCACCGACGGGGCCGTGCCGCTGGGGCAACTGGAGACGTATATCAAAAGCGCACGACAGCGGGCAGCGGTCATTTCCTGGTAATCACCTTTCCACTATACGGCGTATGAACGTTGGCCAGACGGTGGCCCAACTCTCGGAGAATATGCCGCCGCGGCTTCCAAAGCCATGTGCGGTCTGTTGAGCCGCTGATAGAAGATGAACCGCTTTCGCGAAGGAAGCCACGCTGACTCCCTGGCAGGTAAACAAGGGCACCAGTCAGGCCTCCATCATCACGAACAGGCCGGGTCAGTAAAGGCAAGTACCGCAAGGGGTTGGAAAGATGTCACTTCCGTTCGTCATCGACCGGCATTGCCATTTCCCATGCCAAGGTCTGGTTGACGGCGAGGTTTGCGTGTATAATACCTGTGAAATGCCCGGCCGGGCTTTTTGTTCGTTTGCCGGGCGCGGGTCGATGGACGGGTGCGGCCGGCTGGCAGCAAAGCCGGCGGCAGCCTTCTTACAACTACCAGGGAGACCGGAGATGAAAATGAAGGCACACATAACGGTCCTATGCATCCTTGCGGTGGCCGCGACGGGCTGGGCGGGCGAGTTGTCGCCCGTTGCGTGCGAGCCGGGAGCGGCCCTATCGAGCCGGCCGATGTACATTTCGCGCAACGGCTTCAAGCCGGGCGCGAAGGGTTCCGGCCTGGTCAGCGAACAGGCGCGGGTAGGCACGGTTAGCGGCAAGGGCTGGGTCTTCCAACTGGCCATCGATTCGAGCACCGCCGACGCCAAGGCCCCGGACGTCATCCGCTTGGATTTTTCCGGCAAGGGCCAGTTCGCCGGCGCGACCAGCACCGCGCTCAAGACCCTCAGGAACACCGGAAACCTTTACCAGGGCACGTTCGGCC
>JAUWQU010000178.1 GCA_030610965.1 Phycisphaerae bacterium | reverse complement strand
GCCGGGCAAAACATGATATCCGCGCGAGAACTAATCGGAATGCGTATTATCGCCTCAGCCAGCGGTCGATTCCCTCAGCCGCCTGTCTGCCGGCGTAGATTGCCCGGACGACAAGCGACGCGCCGGAAGACGTATCGCCGGCGGCGAAGACGCCCTCTCGGCTGGTGGCGCCGTCTGGGTCCGTCGTCACGTTGCCCCGGCCGTCGAGCGTCAGGCCAAGGGCGTCGACGAGTCCGCGATGAACGACATGCACGAAACCCATCGCCAGCAGCACCACGTCGACCTTCATCGTGAACTCGGTCTCGGGCAGTTCGCGCATCTCCCAGCCCGACGGTCCCTGCCGCCACTGGACCTCGCAGCCGGTCAGGCTTTCGACTCGCTCGCCGGAGCCGGACAGGCTCTTGGTCGTCACGGCCCAGCGGCGCCGGCAGCCTTCTTCGTGGCTGCTCGAGGTCCGCATGATTCGAGGCCAACTCGGCCAGGGGGTGTCGCTCGGCCTGGCCTCAGGCGGTTGGGGGAGTATCTCGAACTGGTGGACCTCCCGCGCCCCAAGCCGGTTCGCCGTGCCGACGCAGTCGCTGCCCGTGTCGCCGCCGCCGATTACGACAACGATCTTGTCTTTGACGATGATGTTGTCCCGATCGTCGGTCGGCAGTTCGCCGGAGTTGATTCGGTTCCGCTGGCTCAGGAACTCCATCGCGAAGTGGACGCCCTCGAGGTTTCGCCCGGCCGCGCCGAGGTCGCGAGGCCTGCCGGCGCCCATGGTCAGACAGACCGCGTCGAAGGTGCGGCCCAGGTAGCGGGCCGAGATGTCCTCGCCGACAACCACGCCCGTCTGGAACTCCACGCCCTCCAGCCGCATCTGATCGAGGCGGCGGTCGATGATTCGCTTATCGAGCTTGAAGTCCGGTATGCCGTACCGCAGCAGCCCGCCTGGCTTCTCGTCCTTCTCGAAGACCGTTACATGGTGGCCCGTGCGGGCGAGTTGTTGCGCGGCCGCCAGGCCTCCGGGGCCGCTGCCGATTACGGCCACCCGTTTGTCCGACCACCGTCGCGGCAGGCGCGGCTTGACCCAGCCCTCGGCGAACGCCCGCTCGACGATCTGCAGCTCGATGTGCTTTATCGTCACGGGCTCGCTGTTGATGCTCAGCGTGCAGGCGGCCTCGCAGGGCGCCGGGCATATCCGCCCGGTGATTTCCGGGAAGTTGTTGGTCGAGTGGAGCATCTCGGCCGCCTCGCGCCAGCGGCCCTGATAGACAAGGTCGTTGAACTCCGGGATGCGGTTGACGACAGGGCATCCGACGCCGTGGCAGAACGGCACGCCGCAGTCCATGCACCTCGCGGCCTGGCGGTGCAACTGGTCGGGCGTAAGCGGAATGCCCAGCTCGTCGAAATCCTTGACGCGGTCGGCCACGGCGCGATGGCCGACGTCGCTGCGCGCAAATTCAAGGAAGCCGGTCGGCTTACCCATGGAACACCTCCTCGGTGGCGGGGGTCGTCTCCGTCCGCCGATCCTCGCGCTGGCGGATGCGCTCGAGGCTCTTGCGGTAGTCGATCGGCATGACCTTTACGAACCGCCCCACCATCTGGCTCCAGTTGTCGATAATGTGTCCGGCCCGCGGGCTGCCGGTGAGCTTGAAGTGCCGCTCGATCAGCTCGCGGAGCACCTCGCGGTCCTCGTGCTGCCAGACGTACTCGAGGTCTACCGTGTCGAGGTTGCAGCGGGTGTCGAAGAGCTGCATCTCGTCCAGCACGTAGGCGATTCCGCCGCTCATGCCTGCGGCGAAGTTTCGGCCCGTCTCGCCGAGGATCACCGCCGTGCCGCCGGTCATGTACTCGCAGCCGTGGTCGCCCACGCCCTCGGCCACGGCCGTGGCCCCGCTGTTTCGCACGCAGAACCGCTCGCCGACCATGCCGTTGACGTACAGTTCGCCGCTGGTGGCGCCATAGAGGATCACGTTGCCGGCCACGATGTTCCGATGGGCCTCGAAGGTCGATTCCGGCGGCGTCTGGACGATGATCCGCCCGCCGGAGAGGCCCTTGCCGACGTAGTCGTTGGCGTCGCCGAGCAGGTGCAGCGTCACGCCCGGAACCAGGAACGCACCGAAGCTCTGGCCGGCGGAGCCGCGAAAATGAATGTCCAACGTGCCGTCCGGCAGGCCGGCGGCGCCGCGGCGTTTGACGATGCGGTTGCTGAGTATCGCGCCGACCGTCCGGTGAATGTTGCGGATGGGCATGTCGATACGCACGGGCTCTTTGTCCTCGATGGCGGCCTTCGCTTTTTCGAGGATCGCCCAGTCGAGGTGGTCGTCGAGTTGTCGCGGCCGGGGTCGGGTCAGCCGTAGCTGGCAGTTGAACGGATTCCGCGGCCGGGCCAGGATCGCCGCAAAGTCCAGGCCGCGGGCCTTCCAATGCTCGACGGCCTGCTTGCGGTCGAGGCAGTCGACCCGGCCGATCATGTCCTCGAACTTGCGGAAGCCGAGCCGGGCCATGATCCGTCGGATGTCCTCGGCGACAAACGTGAGAAACCGCACCAGGTATTCCGGCTTGCCGGTGAAGCGCTTTCGCAGCTCGGGGTCCTGCGTGGCCACGCCTACGGGGCAGGTGCCGAGGTGGCACTTTCGCATCATCACGCAGCCGAGCGTTATAATCGCAGCCGTGCCGAAGCCGAACTGGTCGGCCCCGAGCATCGCGCCGATGACCACGTCCCGCCCGGTTCGCAACTGCCCGTCCACCTGCACGCGGATGCGGTCCCGCAGGCCGTTCTGAATGAGCACCTGCTGGGTCTCGCTGAGCCCCAGTTCCCACGGGATTCCCGCGTGCTTGATCGAGCTTAGCGGGCTGGCGCCTGTTCCGCCGTCATGGCCGCTGATGAGCACCTCGTCGGCAAGGCCCTTTGCCACGCCGGCGGCGATTGTGCCCACGCCGACCTCCGAAACGAGCTTGACCGAGACCTTCGCCTCGGTGTTGGAGCACTTGAGGTCGTAGATGAGTTGGGCGAGGTCCTCGATCGAGTAGATGTCGTGGTGCGGCGGCGGGCTGATGAGCGTCACGCCCGGCGTCGAGTGGCGCAGGCGGGCGATCTCCTCGGTTACCTTGTGGCCGGGAAGCTGCCCGCCCTCGCCGGGCTTGGCGCCCTGGGCCATCTTGATCTGAAGCTCGCGGGCGTTGGCGAGGTACAGGGCCGTCACGCCGAACCGGCCGCTGGCGACCTGCTTGATGGCGCTGTTGCGGCTGTCGCCGTTGGGCTCCGGAACGTAGCGATCCGGGTCTTCGCCGCCCTCGCCGGTGTTGCTCATGCCGCCCAGGCGGTTCATGGCGACAGCCATCGCCTCATGGGCCTCCTTGCTGATCGACCCGTGCGACATGGCGCCGGTGCAGAACCGTTTTACGATCTCGCCGGCGGGCTCCACCTGATCGAGCGGCACGGGCTCGCCGGCGCACTTGAGGTCAAACATGCCGCGAAGGGTGCATAGCTTTCGGCTCTGGTCGTTGACGGCCGCGACGAAGTCGTCGTAGGCCTTCTGATCGTTATTGGTCGCCGCGTGCTGGAGCCTCGTGATGGTGGTGGGGTTCCACAGGTGGTTCTCGCCTTCGCAGCGGAACTGGTATTCCCCGCCGAACTCAAGCTCCAGGCCCAGCCGATCCTGGTGCTCGGGGTCGAAGCCCGCCTGGTGGCGAGCCAGCGCCTCGCGGGCGATCTCGTCGAGTGCGATGCCGCTAATCCGCGACGGCGTGCCCGTGAAGTACTTGTCCACCACTTCCGAATCGAGCCCGACCGCCTCGAACAACTGGGCCCCGTGGTAGCTGCGAAGCGTGGAAATGCCCATCTTCGAGATGGTCTTCAGGATTCCCTTCTTGATGGCCGCGATATAGTTGTCGGCCAGTTGGCCGAGCCCCAGTTCGGCAGGCAGGTCGCCCCGGCCGCGGAGGTCATCGAGGGCCTCGAGCGCCAGGTACGGGTTGATGGCGTTGGCGCCGTGGCCGCACAGCAGGCAGAAGTGCATCACCTCCCGCGGCTCGCCGCTCTCGACAACCAGCCCCGCCTGGCCGCGCAGGCCGCGCTGGAGCAGCCCGTGATGAACCGCCCCCACCGCCAGCAGCGCCGGGATCGCGGCGCCGGCTTCGCAGGCCTCGCGGTCCGAGAGTACCCCCAGCGACGCGCCGTCGCGCACGGCCCGCTCGGCCGCGTCGACAAGCTCGTCGAGCCCGCGCCGCAGCGCCTCGCCTGGGTCTTCCGCCGCCGCGTCGAACAGGGCGTCCGCGGTGGCGACGCGAAAGTCCTCGCGGTCGCACTTCCTGAGCCGCTGCATGTCCTCGTTGGCCAGGATGGGATGCGGGAGCTTGAGCATGTGGCAATGCTCGGGCGTCTCGTCGAGCAGGTTGCCCGCCCTGCCGGTGTAGGCCATGAGGCTCATCACCAGTTCCTCGCGATACGGGTCTATCGGCGGGTTGGTGACCTGTGCGAACATCTGCTTGAAGTAGTTGTAGAGCAGCTTCGGCTTGTCGCTCAGCACGGCCAGGGACGCGTCGTTGCCCATCGAGCCGATGGGTTCCTGTCCGTCGCGGGCCATGGGCACGAGTATGGCCCGGAGGTCCTCGCGCGTGTAGCCGAACGACCGCAGCCGGCGGTAGAGGGTCTCGGGGTTCGCCTCGGGCGGCTCCCGCGCGCTGAACAGGCCGCGAAGCTCGATGCGGTTCTGGCTCAGCCAGCGCCGGTAAGGCTTCTGGCGAGCGATCTTGCTCTTGATCTCGTTGTCGGTGACGATCCGCTGCTCGACGGTGTCCACCAGGAACATCAGACCAGGCCGGAGCCTGCCCTTCTCCTGAACCTGCTCGGGCGGAAAGTCGATCACGCCGCCCTCGCTGCTCAGCACGACCAGCCCGTCAGTCGTCACGACGTACCTTCCCGGGCGCAGCCCGTTGCGGTCGAGCGTGCCGCCGATAATCCTGCCGTCGGTGAAGACCATCGCGGCCGGGCCGTCCCAGGGCTCCTGGATCGGCGTGTGGTACTCGTAGAAGGCCCGCTTGTCGGTGGAGATGTGATACCTCGCGCCGAACGCCTCTGGGATGAGCATCATCATCGAGTGCGGCAGGCTTCGCCCGCCATGGGCCAGCAATTCGAGCGTCGCGTCGAAGCAGGCCGAGTCGCTGGCGGTCGGGCTGAGGATGGGCAGCAGGTCGGATATATCCTTTCCGAACAGCGGGCTGGCCATGTTCATCTCGCGGACCCGCATGCGGTTTCGGTTTCCGCTGAGGGTGTTGATCTCGCCGTTGTGGGCCACGTAGCGGAACGGCTGGGCCAGCTTCCAGTTGGGCAGCGTGTTGGTGCTGTACCGCTGGTGAACGACCGCCATCGCGGAGATCATCCGCTCGTCGGTGAGGTCCGGGTAGTACGAGAACAACTGGTGGGCCATGAACATGCCCTTGTAGACCATGGTTCGTGCGGACATCGAGCAGATGTAGAAGTCGTCGGCTTTCTCGCCGAGCTGCTCTCGCACGAGCCGTTCGGCTCGCTTGCGGGCCATGTAGAGCTTGCGTTCGAGATCGTCGCCCCGCACGCCGGCGGCGTCGATGAACGCCTGTCGCACCCTCGGCTCGGCCGAGATCGCCAACTTGCCCAGATCGCGCGTGTCGCCCGGCACGTCGCGCCAGCCGATTATCCGCATGCCATAATACTCGATGGCCTGTGTCAGCAGGCCCTCGCAGGTTGCGGCGAGTTTTTCGTCCTTTGGCTCGAAGGCCATGGCCGCGCCGTACTCGCCCGGTAAGGGCAGCGAAAGGCCCAACTCCCCGGCCTTGGCAGCCAGGAACTCGTGGGGAATCTGCACGAGTATCCCCGCGCCGTCGCCGGTGACGTCGTCGCTGCCGGCGGCGCCGCGGTGGTGCAGGTTCAGTATCACCTGCCTGGCGTATTCGAGGATCTTCCGTTCGCGCCGGCCGGAGATGTTCACCACGGCCCCGATCCCGCACGCGTCATGTTCAAACTTCGGGTCGTACAGACCGAATCGCGTCAATTGCACAGGCGTATTCTTCCTTACCGACAAGATCCAGCCGCCATCATAGGCCGGCGGGCGGCTCACCGCGCTTGGACAGACCGCAAGTGGCGACAGGGGCTCGGGTACAACCCCTGTCAGTGCATTCTACGAATTGTGGGCCGGTGTGCAACCGGGGCAGGCTAATACAACCGATAATGCTGCCTTATGTCGGTCCGGCTCGCCGCAAGCCGGGATCCCAAATGCCTGTCCCTATTGCCTTTGAGCGCATGGGCGGCGAGTCCGGAGGCGCCCCTCGCAAGCGGGCTAACGAGCCCGGATGCCGGATGCCGACGAAAAATGCGGGGCTTCCACGCAAACCCTGTGCGTTCGACCGACGTACAATGGGTCAAGGTCCGCAAGATCGCTACTGCCGCACAGGCACTTGTGGCCGATAAAATATCGAGAACCAAAGAAGGCAAGGTCGTAAGCAGGAGTAAGTTCGGGCGGCGCGAGTGCATCTTTTCCGCGGAGCGGAATGCTACGGAGCCCGAACGATTGCAGGAGATGAAAATGAATCGAGTGTGGAAATCAGTACCGCTTATGATCGCGTTGGCGTTTGCGGGGTTCGTTACATGGTACGGCCCCACGCTTATGGGCCAGGCCGCCTATGCCGTTGCCTCCGGCGAGAGCCGGGCCGCGAGGGAATCTCTTGCCGAACTGAGCAAGCACGACTCGCTGAGCCCGCTGTTCAGGGCCGTCAACAAGGCGGTCAGGTCGGCTGTGGTGGTCGTTAACGTCAAGCAGAAGGTCGCGGCGCCGACGCAGGACATGGACGAGATGTTCCGCCGGTTCTTCGGCGAGAACTCCCCGCGCCGCCAGATGCCGCGCCCCCCCACACCCCAGCAGCCCGGCCAGGCCCCCAAACGCGAGTACTTCTCCCGCGGGCTGGGCAGCGGCGTGATTGTAGACGCCGAGAAAGGCTACATCCTGACCAACTGGCACGTGGTCAACAACGCCGACGAGGTCGAGGTGGTCACCCATGACAACCGCCACCTCCAGGCCCAGTGGGTGCGCAGCGACCAGGCAACGGACCTGGCGATAATAAAGGTCGAGCCGGACCGGCTTTTCGACGCCCCCCTCGGCGACAGCGACAAGATGGAAGTCGGCGACTGGGTTATGGCGTTCGGAGCCCCCGAGGGCCTCAGCCAGACCGTCACGGCTGGGATAATCTCGGCCAAGGGACGGACCACCAGTCGGGGCGATGCGTATCAGGACTTCATTCAGACCGACGCGGCGATCAATCACGGCAACTCCGGCGGGCCGCTGGTG
>JAUWQU010000786.1 GCA_030610965.1 Phycisphaerae bacterium | reverse complement strand
CGCGGCCTACATGCTGCTCTACGGCATCGAACGCTCGGATGTGGAGTATATCCTATCGACCTTCAGCGGTTCCGGCGGTGCTGGCGACAGCCTTCTGTCCGCAGGCACCCCGTCTTCTCGCATTGTGGAGCATTACGACAGACTCCGGGATGCATGCCAAAAGTAGTTTGCGAAGGCCAGTGACGGGCCTGACAAGGCGTTACTGCCGCCGTTGTGCCGGCTACCGGTTACGCCTTGGCGAGGTGCTCGTAGGCTCGTTGGAAGAACAGTTGGCCGTCGGCTCGGTTTACATTGCCTCGGGTCCATTGGGGGTGGTGGGTTATGTCCACGAAGCGTTCGGGGTGTGGCATCAGGCCGAGGACTCTTCCGGTGGGGTCGCAGAGGCCGGCCACGTCGTCGATGCTGCCGTTGGGGTTGATGGGGTACTCGCCGGGCCGGCCGGCGGGGTCGCAGTAGCGCAGGGCGAGTTGGTCGTTGTCGCGGAGCTTTGCGAGGACCTCGTCGTTGGCGGGGACGAACTTGCCTTCGCCGTGTGCTATCGGCAGGGCGACGACTTCGCCCTTGGGCAGGAAGACGCACTTGTCGCTGTCGGCGCGGAGGTGGACCCAGCGGTCCTCGAATCGGCCGGAGTCGTTCCAGGCCAGCGTCGCGTCGCGCTGGAGTGCGTTCGGCGAGACCTGGGCCCACGGCAGCAGGCCGGACTTGATGAGCACCTGGAAGCCGTTGCAGATTCCCAGCACCAGCTTGCCGTCGGCGACGAACCGGTTGAGCGGTTCGGCCAGGCGGTGGATCATCTGGTTGGCGAGGATTTTTCCAGCCGCCACGTCGTCGCCGTAGCTAAAGCCCCCCGGTATGACCAGGAACTGATACTCGGCCAGTGCGGCGGGGTTTTCCATGATTCGAAACACGTGGACGCGCTGGGCCTCGAAGCCCGCCTGCTCGAGCGCGAACTCGGACTCGCGGTCGCAATTGGTTCCCGCGGCTCTCAGGACCAGTGCCTTTGGTGTCGACATTATCGTTTCCCTTGTTTCAACGCGGAGAGCGCAAAGACCGCAGAGGGTGGAAACAGCAAAAGAAACGTCCTTAGATGGGGATTACATGGATTAAAGGATTACATGGATAGAAACAGATAGGCCTCTTCATCCATATAATCAACCAGTCCATGTAATCCATGTCTAATGCTGTTTCTTCTACCTCTTCCTTTCTCTGCGTTCTCAGCGTGCTCTGCGTTGAAATCTTCTCTTCTTCTTTTACCAATCAAACGTCTTTTGCCATGCCGCCTTGGCTTCGGCGGCGGGCAGGTCGATTGCGTCGCCCGCCTGGCCCTTGACTACGATTCGACCGGTGTCGGTCACCTTGCCTACCTCGCCGAACGGGCAGTCCTTGACGATTCTCAGGAAGGCGTCGTACTTGTCCGGCTCGACCTCGACGAGGAACCGCCCGGCCGACTCGGCGAAGAGCCTTGCCTGATCGCCGACGCCGTTGTCGGTTGTCGGCACGGCGGCGAGGTCGATCTCGACGCCGAGCCCGCCGGAGAACGCCATTTCCGCGGCCGCGACTGCCAGGCCGCCCTCGCTGAGGTCGTGGCAGCTTCGCACGGCGCCGGCCTCGATTGCCGCCTGGATAGCCCGCATGACTTTGAGATTCGCCGCCAGGTCGACGGGCGGCACGTCGTTGCCTGTTGTTAAGCCTTCGACGATCAGGTAATGGCTGCCGCCGAGTTGCGGTCCGGTCCGGCCGAGCAGCAGCAGGAAGTTGCCCGCGGCCTTGGCGTCGGCGGTGACGCATCGTGACACGTCGTCGATGACGCTGATCGCGGAGATCAGCAGCGTCGCCGGTATGGCGATGGTCTGGCCGTCGTCGGTCTGGAACTCGTTGTTGAGCGAGTCTTTGCCGGAGATGAACGGCGTGGAGTAGCCCAGCGCGGCGTCGCGGCAGCCCTTGGCGGACTGCACGAACGTGCCCATGCGGTCGGGCTTGTTGCAGTTGCCCCAGCAGAAGTTGTCGAGGATGGCGGTGCGGCCCAGGTTCGCCCCGACGCTCACGGCGTTTCGCAGGGCCTCGTCCACGGCGTGCAGGGCGCTCTGGTATGGGTCGAGGTCGCCGAGGCGCGGGTTCATGCCGCACGAGATCACCACGCCCTTGCGGCTGGACAGCACCGGGCGGATGACCGCCGCGTCGCCGGGGCCGTCCTCGCCGACGCCGACCAGCGGCTTGATCGCGCTGCCGCCCTGGACCTCGTGGTCGTACTGGCGGATGATCCATTCCTTGCTGGCCACGTTGGGCGCCGCGAGAATCGCCATCAGCGTCTCGTTGTAGCTCTGGCGGGGCTTCGGCAGGGGGCTGGGCCGGTCGACCTTCTCGTACACGGCCTGCTTGGTCGGGCGCGGACAGCCGTCGTGAAGCAACTCCATCTCCAGGTCGCCGACGAGTTGGCCGGCGTAGAACAGCCGCAGCATCCGGCCTTCGGTGCCGTAGGTGCCGATGACGGTCGCCTCGACGCCCTCGTCGCTGAAGATCTTGAGTATCCGCTCGACGTTCTCCTGCGGCACGGCCAGGACCATCCGCTCCTGCGCCTCGGAGATCCACGCCTCGGCGTAGGTCAGGCCGGCGTACTTCAGAGGGATCCGGTCG
>JAUWQU010000236.1 GCA_030610965.1 Phycisphaerae bacterium | reverse complement strand
CGGTCGTGCGGCGCGAGGTGCTTTCGCGCCGGCCACCAGTGCTGCGGGCCGAACCGCGCCAGCATCGCATCGTACATCGCCATAAGCGTTTCAGGCTGCGGGTCCACGATTTTGGGATGATACTCGACAACGGGTGGGGTTTTCGCGCGATTTATTCCTAAGAAACCCCCGGCGGGGCTCGTAATAGGGTCAGACGAGCGCGGCTGAGCGTGTGCGTGCGGTCAGGTTGGAGATGAGAAAGCTCATAGAACGGCCACTGGGCCGATGTCGAGTTCGAGCTTCCGCTTGCCAACCGGCGGCAAGACCGTGTATTCTGGCCGAACTTGCCGCGGCGCCGGGAAAAAACTTGGGTTCGCCGGGACTGATGTGGCAGGAGCGGGTTTTTTACGTATACTAGCCCCTCCCTGATGCCCAGGGGCCGCGGCAGCGTTGAGTTAGAGTCAAAAGGCCCACTTGGGCGGTCGGGTCAAGGCCCGGATCGAACCGGCAGGCCAATTAGTTAGTCAGTCAAACGCATAGGGAACGATGACATGAACCAAGACAAGAAGACCAGCAGCAGTGGGGCGTTGAACAGGCGGGACTTCCTGAAGTCCGCGGCCGTGGTCACAGCGGCGGGCGTGGCGGCCATTGCGGCCCCTAGCATTCTCCACGCCCAGAACGCGGGCGACCCCATCCGACTGGGCATGATCGGTGTCGGCACCGAGGGCCGGGTGCTTATCAACAGCATCCTAAAGTGCCGCGTGGCGGAGAACATTCAGTTCAAGGCCGTTTGCGACATCTGGCCGTACCACCGGGGGTACGCATCGAGGCTGCTGGGCAAGTACAAGCAGCCTGTAACGGACTACGCGGACTACGGCGACATGCTCGACAAGGAGAAGGGCAACCTCGACGCGGTGGTCGTGGCGACTCCGGACTTCGTCCACCACGAGCACGCCATTGCCTGCCTCGAGGCCGGGCTGAACGTTTACTGCGAGAAGGAGATGTCCAACACCATCGAGAACGCAAAGAAGATGGTCGAGGCCGCCAAGAAGGCCGCCAAGAAGGACGGCAAGCTTCTCCAGATCGGGCATCAGCGGCGCAGCAATCCGCGCTACCACGTCCTGTACGACTACATCGTGAACAAGAAGTGCTGCGGCCGGCTCACCAACGTCGCGGGCAACTGGAACCGCAGCAAGCCGCTTCAGGCCAAGTGGAGCGAGAAGTACGTCATAGACGGCGCGACCCTGAAGAAGTACGGCTACGAGTCGATGGAGCATTTCCGCAACTGGCGCTGGTACAAGAAGTATTCCGGCGGCCCGATCGCCGACCTTGGCAGCCATCAGATCGACATTTTCAACTGGATTATCGGTAAGCCCCCCAAGAGCGTCATGGCCAGTGGTGGCACGGACAACTACCCGGCGATGGAGTGGTACGACAACGTCATCGCCATCTACGAATGGGACCAGGAAGTCGGCGGCGAGAAGCACGTGGTTCGCGGGCACTACGACCTGTATTCCACGACCAGCCACGGCGGCTACCAGGAAGTCTTCATGGGCACCGAAGGCTCGGCGGTGATTTCCGAGGACGCCTCCAAGGGCGGCTTCCGCCGCGAGTACAGCTCCGAAGAGGCTGCGTGGGAGGCGGAGTTGCTCAAGAAGCTCGGCATGGACAAGAAGGTTCCCGAGAAGGAGAAGGCCGGCGAGGACACGCAGGCCTCCGGCGAGGGCAAGACCGACGGCGACATCAAGATCACCCACTCGGTGCCGAGCCCCGGACGGTACTTCCGCGGTATTCATTCCGACGTGGCGCCCACGACCGAACACCAGCCGCACCTGGAGAACTTCTTCCGCGCCGTCCGCGGAACCGCGAAGCTCACCTGCCCCGCCGAGGTCGGCTACGAGACTGCGGTGACCGTCCTCAGGGTCAACGAGGCCGTCCCCGCGGAGAAGAAGCTGGCGTTCAAACCCGAGGATTTCACCGTCTAAGCCCAAGGGGACATCGGATTGAACAGAATGAAAAACAAAGCAAAGCCTGCCGCGCCGCGATGGATGATCTTCGTCGCGGCCGCGGCGGTCGCGTTGACCTGCCTGACGGGCAAAGCCTTCGCCAAGCCCGAAAAGCAGGTCGCCCCTGACCCCAGCCGGACCACGCCCGTTCACAACATCCCGCTTTTCGACGCGGACGGCGAGCAGATCGACCCGGCCGACAAGGAAGCCGCTCCCCTGAGCCAGAAGGTCACCTGCGGCAAGTGCCACGACTATGAGATCATCGAACGAGGATGGCACTTCAACACCGGCGATGCCAACGTCCCCCCTGGCAGGCCCGGCCAGCCGTGGGTTCTGGCGGACCCGGCCACCGGAACGCAGATTCCCATCTCGCCTCGCGGCTGGAAGGGTTCGTACAAGCCCGCCCAAATTGGCATGTCGAGTTGGGTTTTCGTTGACAAGTTCGGCCGGCAACTGCCCGGCGGCGACTACGGCGAGCGATTCGCCGACGCGTTCGGCGACATAGAGACCGACCGCTGGAGCGCCACGGACTACTTGTCGATCAACTGTCTGGGCTGCCACAGTAGCGACTTCCGCCAGAACCAGGACGAGTGGGCCAAGAACGTCGAGCGTGGCAACTACCGCGAAGCCGCCACGGCCGCAAGCGGGCTCGGCCACGCTCTTGGCTACGTCAACAAGCTGCCTGATTTCGACCGCATGCTCGGTGACGACGCGGACAACCCGCAGTTCGTGCCATCGGTCATCTACGACAAGACCCGCTTTGGCCACAAAGACGCCGTCTTCGTGGACATGGCCGGGGCCAAGCTGCCCAACGACCGGTGCTACTACTGCCATTCCGGGCACCGGACCGACCAGCAGGAGTTCGAGGCGCAGGAAGACGTACACATGGCCCGCGGGCTTAGCTGCGTCAGTTGCCATCGAAACGGCATCGATCACCAGATCAGCCGCAACTACGAAGGCGAGACCGGCAAGGCCGCCGGATATAGCTGCCGCAGTTGCCACCTCGGCGAGAGCGACGCCATGACCGCCGAGTTGCGGCAGGGTGGCTTCGGCGCCGCGCCTCGGCCGGCCCACGAGGGCATCCCGCAGTTGCACCTGGACAAGATGACCTGCACCGCTTGCCACAGCGGCCCGGTCCCGACGGCCGAGCCGAAAAGGGTGCAGACCGCCCGCATTCACGCACTGGGCGTCCACGGCATCCCGTACGACCCGAACATGCTTCCGGTCGTGCTGGAGCCGGTGTTCGTCAAGCAGGCCGACGGCAGGATCGCCCCGTGCCGGATGGTGTTCCCGGCGTTCTTCGGGAGGATCAAGGACGGTAAGGTTACGCCGATGCTTCCGCCGGCGGTGCTGGCGGCAACCGGCGGCGCGCTGGCAACCGCGAAAGGCAAGGCGCCGACGGCCCCGTCGGCCGAGAAAATCGCCGACGCACTGAAGGCCCTTGCCGAGGACAATTCCCTAGGTGAGGCCGTGTACGTGGGTGGCGGAAAGCTCTGGAAACGCGAGGGCGGCAAGCTCGCGGCGTCGGACGATCCGGCGGCAGAGCCTTACGCCTGGCCTATAGCCCACGACGTTCGCCCGGCCTCGCAGTCTCTCGGGGCCGATGGGGCATGCACCGACTGCCATTCGTCGAACTCGGCCTTCTTGTTCGGCAAGGTTTCGCCGATCACGCCGGTCGCCCTTGGCGAGCCGGTCGAGTTCGAGATGAACCACTTCACAGGCCAGGATGCGATGTACCACAAACTCTTCGGCCTCACGTTCATTTTCCGCCCGTACCTCAAGAGCTTCGGATTTGTCGTCTCCGGCATAGTGCTGCTTATCCTGCTGGCCTACGGGCTGCCGGGTTTGGCCTGCATGCTGAAACGATTCGCCGGGAGGGCCAGCCAATGATGAGCAACGACCAACTATACCGTGTGATATCGATAGCCGTCCTGGCCGGCATTGTGGGCTTCTGCTTGCTGCATTTCCTGGGCGCGGGCCGCAAGGTGCGCTCGGCCGGGCCCGCCGGCGGCAAGGCCGACCTGAATCGCCTGGGGCTTATCGAGCGAGCGTCGTACGTCCTGATGGCGCTTACGCTGCAGGCGCTGGCCTGTACGGGCATGACGCAGAACATCGTGACCGGCGGGAAGCTCACGGGCTGGTTTCTTATGGCCCACGTCGGCAGCGGCGGGGCGTTCATGTTCTTCCTGCTGCTTACAGCCCTGCTGGGCGCCGGCTCTGCCGCGGGCCCGAATGCCAAGTTCGCCCCCTCTCAGCGGTGCGCCTTTTGGGCGACGCTGACGCTGGGCGCAGCGACTGCCCTGACGATGATGGTCAGCATGTTGCCGATTTTCGGCCCGTACGGCCTGGAGGTGCTCCGTGACGTGCATCGATATTGCGGGCTGGCGCTGCTGGCGACAGGTTACTGGCATTTGTATCAGACATTCATAGTCCGCCGTGGGCGGCTTGGCTGGCTGCTGTCGGGAAAGGTCAGCTCCGACTGGGCCAGGCACTATTGCCCCGAGTGGTGGCAAGTAGCGAAGAAGTAAGGTGACCAAGGAAACTTTCGGGAGAATAATAGCCATGAAAAACGCACTGATAGCGATGTTGATGGTAGTGGGCCTTATGGCCCTGACGGCTTGCCAGAGTACGGAGCCCGCACCCGCGCCGGCTGGCGGGGATGGTAATTCCGCGACGACCCAGCCGGCGATTGGCCCTGCCCCGGGGGCCGGGCCGGACGCCAACACCGTGGCGGTTGTTGCGAAAGCCCCGGCCGGCGACATGGAGGCGATTCCACTCGAGCTGCCCAAGCCCCGATTCAGCGGCACGCCCAAGAATCTGCCGCCGGGCACTCGCGTGAAGATCACCAAGGGCCCCTCCAAGCCGCGACCGCCGTTCCTGGCCCCCAAGGGCGTCAAGAACGTCGCCTTCAAAAGGCCGGTCATCGCAAGTGACATGGAGCCGGTCATCGGCACGCTGGACCTGATCACCGACGGGTCCAAGGAAGCCGTCGAAGACGCCTACGTCGAGCTTGGGCCGGGAGTCCAGTGGGTGCAGGTCGACCTTGGCGCCGAGTACACAATCTACGCCATCGTCAACTGGCACGAGCACAAGGACCCCCGCGTCTATAAGGACGTCGTCATCCAGGTCGCCGACGACAAGGACTTCATCACCAATGTCCAGACAGTCTACAGCAACGACCACGACAACTCCGCCGGGCTGGGCCTCGGCGAGGCGTGGGAGTTCTTCGAGACCAATGAAGGCCACCTCATCGACTGCAAGGGCGTCAAGGCCCGCTACGTCCGCGCTTACTCCAACGGCAACACCGCCGACGACCTGAACCGCTACTCCGAGATCGAGGTCTACGCCCTGCCGGCGAAATAAACGACCCGGTGACGCCGTAGCACCATACGCAGGATCGACCGTGGCAGCCGGGGCCTGGATGAGTCCCGGCTGCCATGTGTCAATTTCGGGGAAATAATGAAATACCGAGTGGCCTTCGTCATCCTGGTTCTGCTGGCTGGAGGCGTCGCGGCGTGGTTGCGGCTGCGCAGGCTGACCGCCAGGCCGATGCACACCGACGAGGCCGTCCACGCCTGGAAACTCGGCGACCTGCTCGAAAGGGATTACTACCGCTACGACCCCTTCGAGTTTCACGGCCCGACGCTCAACTACCTCACCGTGCCGATCGCCCGTCTCCGCGGGCAGGACACCCACGAGAGCCTCGACGAGTTCACTCTCCGCCTCCTGCCGGCCATGTTCGGCATCGCGATGGTCGTCGCGGCTGTGCTGCTGATAGACGGCCTGGGCGGCTGGGCCGTGGCAGTCGGGGCCTTGCTGGCGGCCCTGTCGCCGGCGATGAGCTATTACAGCCGATACTATATCATGGAAGTGCCGCTGGTGTTCTTCACTTTTCTGCTGGTCGCCGCGGGCTATCGCTACGGGCGAAGCGGGCGGCTCGGATGGTGCCTGCTCGCCGGTGCCGCCGCGGGATTGATGTACGCCACCAAGGAAACGTGGGTATTCTCGATCGCGGCCATGGCAGTAGCCCTGGCCGCGACGGTTGGCTTGGAGCGGGTGTCGAGGCGAGTCGCGCCGGATGCGCCCGGTTCGGCGCCGGCCTCGCTCGGCGCGGGTCGGCGGCTGTGGAACTGGCGGGTTCTCGCGGCCCTGGCGGCCTGGGCGATCGTGGCGGTGGTGTTCTTCTCGTCATTTTTCACCAACGCCCGTGGCCCGCTGGATGCCATCGCCGCGTACGGCCACGCCTTTAGCCGGGCGTTCGGCGGCTCGGCAGAGGGCGGCAACCTGCACCTGCACCCGTGGTACTACTACTTCCGGTGCCTGTTCTACACGCAATATCTCG
>JAUWQU010000267.1 GCA_030610965.1 Phycisphaerae bacterium | reverse complement strand
TATGCCGGCTGGTCGGTCAGGCCTTGGCCCGGCTGCACGGGCGGTGGTGGGGCAAGCTCGACCAGGTGCCGAACTTCCTTCCGATGCCCGAGATGCCCGCCGAGAGCAAGGCCGAGCCGGCCGCCAGGAGGTTCCTCGACCGGCTGAACGAGGATGCCCGCGGAGTGCTGTACTCGGCCGTGCCGGAGGTGTTTTCCTTCCTGGTCAGCTTGCTGAGGATGCCGCCGGAGTTCTTCGCCGAGCCCAAGGATATCCCACGCACGGTCATCCACGGCTCGCTCGACCGCTCTGAAGTACTTCTCCGGCCGGGAGGCAAGCACATCGAGGCGGTGCTGATCGACTGGGAGTCCGCCCGTCGCGGCCGATGCACCGAGGACCTCGCGGGCCTGCTCAACAGCCTGCCCCCGGACGTCCGCGCCGCCGGGCGTGATCCGCTGGTAAGCGCGTACATAGAGGCCCTTCGCGAGGCCAATATCGGCGTTCAGACGGGCTACCTTCGGGAGAGTATCGACCGTCGGCGCGTCCTGATGGCCGCCCGCGACCTGCCGTCGATGTGCCGGGCCTACGTCGAGCACAAGGACAATCCGGCCCAGCAGCAGTGGTGCCGATGGTTCCTCGACCGGGCCGGCAAGGACGTGGCCGAACTCCGCTGGCTTCTAAGCCAACTCAAGGGCGACACCCAATGACGACGGATACGATTGCCGTCGCGGGCCAGGCCATCGCGATGCATCGGGCCAACACGGTTATCGTCGGCGCGGGCGCCGCGGGGATGGGCTGTGCGGTGCAGTTCGTCCGCCTGCTGCGGGCCCGTGGCGTCGAGAATCCGGGCGAGAAGCTGCTGGTTGTCACCGGCGGACTGCCGCTGGGCGCCAGCAGGATGAGCGGGTCGGACAAGCAGACGTACTACAAGATGGGCACTAGCCCGCGAGTGCCCGACACGGCCGAGGACTTCGCCTCCGCGCTGACGGCCTTTGGCTGCTGCCACGGGGACAACGCGCTTGTCGAGGGCATCTGCTCGCTGCGGGGCTTTTACAATCTCGTCGAGGCCGGCGTGCCGTTCCCGCACGAGCCATACGGCGCGTTCATCGGCTATAAGACCGACCACGACCCCCACGAGCGCGCCACCTCGGCCGGGCCGAAGACCAGCAGGTTCATGAGCCTTTGCCTCCAGGCCGCGGCCGAGCGAATGGGCGTGCGTATCGTGGACAAGCATCCGGTGGCCCGGTTCATCACGGCCGGGGCCGGCGAGGCCCGGCGCATCGTAGCCATGGTGTGCATCGACCGCGCCAAAGCCGCTGCCGGCGAGCTTGGCGTCGCGGTGTTCGTCGCGGAAAACTGGGTTCTGGCCGCGGGCGGGCCGGGCGAGATCTATCAGTCAACCGTCTACCCGCGCGGGCAGGCGGGCATTCACGGTGCGGCGCTGCTTGCGGGGCTGGAGGCATGCAACCTCACCGAGTCGCAGTACGGTCTGGCGTCGGTCAAGTTCCGATGGAACGTATCGGGCACGTACATGCAGGTCGTGCCGCGGATATTCAGCACCGACGCAGACGGCGCCGACGGGCGAGAGTTCCTCACCGAGTACTTCGACGACATGGGCTCGTTGGCGACGAACATATTCCTCAAGGGCTATCAATGGCCCTTCGACGCGCAGCGGATAACCGGCGGGCAATCGTCGCTGATCGACATGGCCGTGCATCAGGAGACCGTCGTTCGCGGGCGGCGGGTGTGGATGGACTTTCTGCACAACCCCGCCGGCCCGGCCGGGTGGGGGGGCTTCGACCTCGACAAACTCGGCCCCGAGGCCCTGAACTACATCCGCAAGACCGGCGCGACCCAGCCGCTGCCGATCGACCGCCTGCGACACATGAATCAGCCTGCCATTGACATCTACGCCGAAAACGGCATCGACCTTGCCCGTGAGCCGCTGGAGATCGCGGTCTGCGCCCAGCACATGAACGGCGGATTCAGCGTGGACAAATGGTGGCAGAGCAGCGTGCGGCGGACGTTTGTCATAGGCGAGATGGCCGGCACGCACGGCGTGAAGCGCCCCGGCGGCTCGGCCCTGAACGCCGGGCAGGTCGGCGGAATGCGGGCGGCGGAGTACATCGCCAACGTCTACGCCCGCGAGAGCTTCGACGCGGCTGCGCTCGATGAGGCAGGCAAGGCCGCTGTCGCCGATGCGGTCGAAGGCCTGAAGGCCCGCCTGGCCAAAGGCGCCGCGACGACTGCGGGGCAAACCCCGGACGAGGCGATGGCCGAAATAGGCCGGCGAATGACGCTGCATGGCGCCCATCTCCGCAGCCCGTCCGGCTCGGCCGGGGCACTGGCAGAGGCCCTGGCCCAGTACGCCGACATCCGAGACGGCGGGCTCAAGATCGACTCGCCCGCCGGGCTCGCTGGCGCCCTGCTGGCCGAGCAACAATGCCTGACCCACGCAGCCATGCTCAAGAGCATTTGCGGCATGTTCGACCGTGCCGCCGGCAGCCGGGGCAGCCATTGCATCTTCGCCGACGACGGCGTCGAGATGCACCCCAAACTCGTCGATTCCGAAAGCGGTCAGCCGTACCGCTTCCGCCAGGAGAACGAGTCCCTTCGCGGCACGATCCTCACGACGCGGCACAACCCGCAATCGCCCGACCTGTTCGACCTGTCCGAAACGCCTCCGCGCCCGGTCCCGACGCGCGAGATCGCCTTCGAGCCCGCGTGGCGGGAATATCGCGAAGGCAAGATTTATACCGTGTGAATGCCTATAGCACGGTTTGAGGCAGGTGGGGTAGAATGGCAGTCAGCGTCATCGACAATGCGGCGCGATGAGCGGGAACGGATAATGGCGACATGGGATGACTTGAGTGAGGAAGCCTTGCGGGCGGCGAAGGCCCTTCTGGCAGAAGACTGCTATCGAGGATGCGTGAATCGGTCATACTACTGCGTTTATTGCGCAACAGCGAGTCGACTTGTCAGCAAGAGCGTGGAGTTCCGTCACGGTTGGAAAAACTCGGCCCACGAACAGCTTCCAGGGCTGATTCGCGGTCGGTTCGGAGATATGAGCAAGGTGAACCGACTGAAACTGGTCAACGTATTGCGTCGATTGCGATTGGCGCGGATTGATGCCGATTACCGTCCTCGGATCACTGTGAATGAGAATCTTGCAAAGAACGCCTTGCGCGACGCCAGTTCGTTTCTTAGGATTATCGGGAGGCAATCATGAACAGGCTCACACGACAAATCGTTGGCAGGAAAGTCGAGCAATCGCTTGCCAATCACCATCGCCCAGGCTGGCGCGTTGAGATTCTGAAGGAAGAGATTCACAGAGACAACGATTGGTGGTACGTCCCTGTCCGGCCTGACGAGGAAACCCAGCGGACAATACAGTATTACGACCTACTGGCGGAGGTCGAGTCGGAGCTTCAGGACGAGGAGAATCTCAATATCCTGCTCGTTCCCGCCTGACCGGCGATGAATGATTCGCCATGGGCCTACTTGAAGTCATTGCAATTGCCGTTGCGCTTGGGCTGGACGCGATGAGCGTCTCGGCCGCGGTCGGGGTGCGGTGGCACGGGCCGAGGCAAAAATTTCGCCTGGCATGGCACATGGGGTTGTTTCAGTTCCTGATGCCCGTGCTTGGCTGGCTGGCGGGGGCGCAGTTGGCGTCGCTGCTGGAGAAGGTCGGCTCGTATATCGCCGCGGCGCTGGTCTTCGCCGTGGGCGTCAAGATGTTCTACGAGGCCGTCAAGAGCCATCCCGGCGCGGCCGAGGAAGCCGTGGCATCGACCGCACCGCGGCGCGACCCAACCCGTGGCTGGTCGCTGGTGGTGCTGTCGGTCGCCACCAGCCTCGACGCCCTGGTCGTAGGCTTTTCGCTGGGCCTGCGAGGCTCGTCGAGCATCGTCTGGCCCAGCCTGGTAATCGGCATCACAGCCGCGGCAATGAGCCTGACCGGCGTAGTTATCGGCAAGCGCCTCGGCGACCGCTTCGGCAAACCCGCCGAAATAGCCGGCGCCGTCGTCCTGATGCTCCTGGCGGTGAGTTTCTTGGTCTGGTGAGGGATAAGTGATGTTCGAAAGCATGATATGGGAACCACTCAGATGGATAGGAAGCATCGAACTTGGTGCCCCTCTGGGTGACGCAACGTCGCGGTATGGACTGGTTCACCTCCCCGATCAGGAGAATGATGGAACCGGGTGGCTGACTTATGGAGATTGCGAAGGCGCATTGCGTGTCCATGTGGAAGACAACGTTGTCATTTCTGTTGCGTGCTACGAAAGCTGTGTCTTCACTGGTCAGAATCTAATCGGTATGCCAGTGAAAGAGGCTTTGGCCCTTTTAGGGTGTTCGTTGCGTCCAGCCGACGATTATGTCTACGTTGATGATGGGAGACCTCAGGGAGTTTATGAAGTGGAGTCTCTCGAAGCGCAACTGTGGGAGAAAGATGGAAGCATTGTAACGGTGTGTTGTAGTCCCCTGCTGGATGAGGAGTAGCTGCCGGTCTATCGCGACTCCGAGAAAACGTGCCCACCGCAATCTTGATTAACTTCGCGGGCTCTTCTGGCTTGGTATGTCCATCTCACAAAGAAGCCCCCGGCGCCGAAGCACCGGGGGCATTATTCACACATTCCTACGGCCACGGAAATCCGCAATCCGCAATCCGCAATCCGCAATCAGCTTGCGGGCTTTAGCCCGCGAGCCTACGTTCCTTCGTGGACCTTTTCCAGTTCCGAGCCGGCCTCGTCGGGGGGCGTCTCGCCGGTGCCCTCGAAGTACAGGTGGTCCTTCTCGTCGGGCGTCGCGCCCTTCTTCATGGTCACCGTGATCTTGGTCTTGTTGCGGTAGTTGCCGCGGAGGATGTCCTCGCTGATCGGGTCCTCGATGTGATGCTCGATGGCCCGGCGCAGCGGCCTGGCGCCGAAGTCCGGGTTGTAGCCCTTGTCGATCAGGAACCGCTTGGCCTCGTCCGTCAGCTCCAGTTCGAGGTGGTGGTCGGCCAGCCGGTCGCGGACCTTGCGAAGCTCGTAGTCCACGATCGTGTCGAGGTCGACGCGGCTGAGCGTCTTGAATACGATGATGTCGTCCAGGCGGTTGATGAACTCCGGCCGGAAGTGCCGCTCGACCTCCTTGTGCAGCAGGTCCTTCATCTTTTCGTACGTCGTCTCCTCGTCTCGCCGCGAGAAGCCGAAGCCCCCGCCGGACTTTATCAGCTCGGCGCCGATGTTCGTCGTCAGGATCAGCACCACGTTGCGGAAGTCTATCTTCCGCCCGAACGAGTCGGTGATGTGGCCCTCTTCCATAATCTGCAATAGCGTGTTGAACACGTCGGGGTGGGCCTTCTCGATCTCGTCCAGCAGCACCACCGAGTACGGGCGGCGGCGGATCTTCTCGGTAAGCTGCCCGCCTTCCTCGTAGCCGACGTATCCGGGAGGCGCGCCGATCAGCCGCGAGACGTTGTGCTACTCCATGTACTCGGACATGTCGAGTTGCACCAGCGCATCCTCGTCGCCGAACATGAACTCCGCGAGGGCCTTGCTCAGCAGCGTCTTGCCGACGCCGGAGGGCCCGGCGAAGATAAAGCTGCCCATCGGGCGGCGCGGGTCCTTCAGGCCAGACCGCGCCCGGCGGATGCTCTTGGCGACCGCGGTGATGGCCTCGTGCTGGCTGACCACTCGCAGGTGAAGCTCGTTTTCCAGTTCCAGCAGGCGCTGGACCTCCTTCTTCTCCAGGCGGGTCAGCGGAACGCCGGTCATCTTCGAGACGACCTCGCCGATGACCTCCTCGTCGACAATCCCGCCGACTTCGCTGGTCTTGGCCTTCCAGTCCTTCCGCATGTCGTCCTTCTTGACGCGAAGCTGCTCGGCCTGGTCGCGGAGTTCGGCCGCCCGCTCGTAGTCGGCGTTCTTGACGGCCTCGTCCTTCTCGACCTGGAGGCGCTCGACGTCGGCTTCCAGGCTCGTAAGGTCCGGCGGCTTGGTCATGCTCTTGAGGCGTATGCGGGCGCCGGCCTCGTCGATCACGTCGATGGCCTTGTCCGGCTGGACGCGGCCCGTGACGTACCGG
>JAUWQU010000563.1 GCA_030610965.1 Phycisphaerae bacterium | reverse complement strand
AGTCTCGGACCTTCCTGACAAACTCGACTCCATCCTCGATGGGCTCCGGTCCGCGATAGACAACACCGGCCAGGTCGAAGAGGAATCCCCTACGCTCGTTCGATGAATGCATCTTCGGTTTCCTTTCGCTTGGCGAGCGGCGCATGTGAGCTGTCTGGGCCCTGCCAGTTTCTTCTCCCATCGCAACGGCCGTTTCGACATAGCTAATCTCATGAGGAAGTCGTGTCGGGAATACACCCCCGTCGGTCTTCGGCATCGTTGCTTTGTCTGGTGGCAGTTCACATCGAAGCTTTGCAAACACGGCACACTAGACGCGAACCGGACGGTCGGATCGTGTAGGTCCAGAACTCGCATCTCCCTGATGCGTTTGTCGGCTCAGTTGCGGCAGGCGCACCGATGATCCGAACGCCGGCGACGCGCCGGTCCTCGGCGCCATGGAGGTGTCCGTGCAGGACCAGACGAACGCGGTGGGTCTGGCACAGCAGAAGCAGTGCCCGGCGCTGGTCGCGGGGGATCTCGTGGAGCCATCGCTCAAGCGGGCCACTCGGTTCCTGTCCACGCTTGAGGGCCGTCTCGACCCAGGGGATATTTGGGCTATGGTGAAGTGCCACGATCTTCACCGCCGCAGTTCGGTGCTTGTAGAGCAGATCGGCAAAAGCCACAAGCTGATAATAGCCGACCTGGCCCATGGCATTTTCGACGGCGCTTCGGTTCCCGAAGTTGTTGGAGTTTAAGCCGAAAAGGACGATGTGCTCTGCTGGGCGGAATGCCCAAGGGAACTTTGTATCCTGGCTGCAGAGCCGCAGGCCGGCTTTCAGTCGCGCCATGTCCTCATTTCGCCAGCCGGCTTGGGAACCAAAGATCCGAAGCGATAGGCAGCAGAGATCGTGATTGCCTGGAACGACCCGCACCTTGCCTACAAGGCCGGCTTGAGTGACGGCGTTCGAGAATACGCGCCACGCTTCGAGGTCGCCTGTGTCCGTCACATCGCCGGTGACCAGCACGAGGTCAGCGTCTTGGACCAGTGAACACATTACCAGCTGCCGAAAGGTGGCATTCATGCCGCGTAGATGCCCGAAGATCTTCGGTTCACTTCGCGGCGCACCGTCGTCAGCCGTCAGATGCAGATCCGACAGATGCACGATCATGTATGTGCCCTCAGTTGCCATCTTGTTGCCTGTCTCACTCGAGCGTGGTCTCTCCCTTCCTTCACCCAAGCCAAAGCGAAAGCCCGGTCCCGCTCATTCCTCGTCCCTGGTGTCCAGAGCGAAAAGCGAAATCCCTTCACCAGGCTCATCATCACCGCTCCGTTGGCTCGGGATGTCGTCATTAGGCGGAACCATCATTTCCTCTGCATCCCGGCCAATCGCTTCGGAGACGATATTGCTTGCGTGGCCGGGGTCTGTGAAGAAGTACGCACCATCGATCGCCTGGAGATTATCACCCGAATACCTCGGTGTGCTGCGGTAGTGCGTTCGACGCCACCGTAACGCACTGCCCAACGCCGATGCCATGAGATCCCACACTACTCTTGACCAGCCGCTGCTGTTAACTGTGGAAGCCCGGTCACGGAACGGTCGTCCTGAGAAACCGCCAAGCCACGCGAGCAACTCGATGGCCAGATCATGGTGGATAATCAGAGGATTCTCGGGCAAGCAGGCCCCGGCGGGGAAGTAGGGGAAGCCCTGGAGGAGGCCGGACCTCTGGTCCCAAGGCGGGCGGTCGTCGATCTGAAGGTACTGGGCACCACGATGCCAAGTCTTTGGCTGCACCTGTCGGAGTTGGCCCCGCAACGATCTTGGTGTTATGTAGCTGAAGTCCGGCCAGCCCCGATAGAGTTGCAGTTGGTGTGCCTCGCCGCGGCCGATTGCGTGTGGCTGAGCCGAGGATACTTTTGCCTGGAAGAGCAACGCGTTTCGGCGGACCGTCCCCGCTCGGTCCTGGTGTCGGTGAACCAAGAGAATGTCTCCGAGTTCCGTATTCTTCGTGCCACCATAGTCTACGATAGGTCGAGCGTGACAGAAGACGGTCGCGGCGGTAAACTGAACACCGTGTCGCGACAAGATATGCCGCCAATTGGCCGCTAACTCCGGTGCAGCATGGAGCATTAGACATGCAACGATCTCCGGTTCCGTCGGCCTGTTACTCCTCATCGTCTTCTGCTGCCAGGCGATACGCAAGGCCTTGACAATAGCGCCATGTGCAGCCCCAGCCAGCAATGGCCCATCGTCCTGTACTGCCTGTGCTACCGTCATAGTGATCCCCTTTCCATCCGGCCGTCACGAGTGCCCGGCCTTGTCTTTGCCCGGGGCACTGTCGGGTCTGGTCGTCGGGGCTTCAATCAAGTCGGGTGTTGGGCTCGGGGCCGTGGTGGGCCGAGCGGGAGTGCCCATCAGGGCCAGGCGCTCGCGGGCCCAGGCTATCCACTCGGGGCGGGTGTCTTTCAGGACGATGGACTCAAGCAGCTTGCGGGTCTTGTCGTCGGTGCGGTTGCCGCGGACGTAGACCCTCGCCAGGTTGCCCGCGATGCGGGGGTTTTCGGGTTCGAGGTCCAGGGCCTGCTCGTAGGACTTGGCGGCGTCGTCGAGTTTGCCGACGGCCTCGTAGACCAGGCCGAGGTTGTTTCGGGGCTCGGCCTGGTGGGGCATGAGCTTCTCGGCGTACTGGAACTCCCACGCGGCCAGGTAGTACTTCTGCTGGCGGAGGTAGACGGTGCCGAGGTTGTTGTGGGCCGGGCCGAAGAACAGGTCGGCCGACAAGGCCGCCTGGAAGGCCTGCTCGGCCTGCTCGATCTGGCCCTCCCCGAGCAACTGCACGCCCCTGGCCTGGGGCCGGCGGGCGGCCTCGGTGTCGCGGTGAGGGTCCCTGGGGAGCGTCTCATAGGACGCGGCCGCAGGCGCGGCGGGCCGGTGGAACTGGCATCCGGCCAGGAACGGGGCGATGGCGACGATGGCAATCATGGCGGTTATTGAACGCATTTCAGACGACCTCATTTCTTCATCATTTCTGGATCTTGGGCGGATCGTATATCAGGTATGTCAGGACGAGCTCGACGTTCCACAGCGAGCCGGTGTCCTCGGCCGACGGGGCGGAGATGTGCATGGCCTTGGCGTGCAGGCGGTTCCTGTCGGTGAGGATTCGGTGCGTCATCTCCACGAACTGAACGAGCGAGATCTTCTTGAGCTGGACTCGCGTGGGCTTTTCGAGGTATACGGTGTCGCCCAGTCGCTGCGGATGTTCCGGGACGGTCCGCACCAGCATGGCCTCGGTCAGCCCTGCGGCCTTGGCGGACTTTTCGATCAGGCCGATGGTCTCATTCGTGGCCCGTTGATTCTGCTGGGCCAGGGCGGGTTGGCGGCGAAGGGCCTCGATTCGTTCGGCGGCCTTGCGGCACTCGGCCAGGTCGATCGCGGCTCGCCGGGCGGCCTGTCGCTGGTCGGTCATCTCCTGGTAGGCCCACAGCGCGGATATGCCCAGTAGGCCGGCCAAGATCAGCAGCAGGATGGTGCGCCTGGTCATCGGCCGGCTCCTTTCGGGGGAGCGGCCGGGACCGGCTTGGCTGGCTCGGGCGATGGCGTTGCCTTGGTCGCTGGGCCTGTCGTCGCAGTCGGAGCCGGGCGCCGGGTTGGCGCCGGCTGGGGGGCGGGCCGGGGGGGCGGGGTGGGG
>JAUWQU010000091.1 GCA_030610965.1 Phycisphaerae bacterium | reverse complement strand
TTTCCGACCGTTCCGCCGGGCATTGCTGCGCCGCCCGGTGGAAGCCAACAGGATCTCCCGGTTCTCGCGCTTGGGATGTCTGCGCATGCACAGGTTCTCAGACTCCGCCGCGTCCGTCGATGCCTCGCCACATAGCGGCCTCGACGAGATGGCCTTCTCCTTGTCAGGACAAGATCGGCACGCGAGAGTGATGATTTCGGAGCTCAATGGCTGGCCTGCGTTTCCTCTTACCGATGCCACACCCGCGACGTCACCGTCGCCAGCGTACGGTTCGAGGCCAGAGCGACTGGCTAGATCTTCTCTGTAGGACTCTTTCATTCCCTATCCCAAGCCGGTTTATCCCGGCGCTTTCCCTGACCCCACTTTTCCCCCTCCGCGCGGAAGACGCGCTTGCCGACCTCGCAATTGGTGATAGAATCGTCGGCGTCGGAAAGGCCGATAGCCCCGGCGCGCCGGGATCGGCCAAAGTCCATCTGGGACATCCCGGGTGGACGCACCCCATCGCCGCCGGACGCGGCCAGGAACTTCAAGGAGTCTCACATGAAATGGCAAGGCAGTTATCCCCGTCGCACGTTTCTGAAGCGCACGGCCTCTCTGAGCGCAGGCCTCGCGGGCACGCTGGCCGGCGCCGCGATGGCCAAGACCGACGCCGAGAAGCCCGAGGCGAAGGCGAAACACGAGCAGCGCAACACCCAATCCGGCGTTCTGTACAAACGCCTCGGGCGAACGAACATGATGGTCAGCGCCGTGTCGTTCGGTGGCGTGGGACTGTCCGAGCCGATGCTGCCGGTTTTCGACGCGGCCGTCGAGCGCGGCATGAACTTCGCCATGATCCACGCGGGCAAAAGCGCCGACGCCGCCGCCAAGTGGCTCAAAAAGCCGGGCAACCGCGAACGGATCTTCCTTGGCCTCCGGACTACTCCGGCCCAGCTTGGCCCGATGCTGAAAACGCTCGGCACCGATTGCGTGGACTTGTTGATGGTCGTCGGGCACAACGTGCGTGCAGCCACTGACGAGAAGGTCCGCAAGGACTTCGAGGCCCTTAAGAAGGCGGGCGCGGCACGGCAGCTCTGCCTGGTGTTCCACAGCAACGTCCCGGCCGTGTTCGAGGCGGCGGTGTAAGCCGGCTGGTACGATGTACTCCTGCCGACCTACAACTTCCCGTCGCGGAGAGACCTCAAGCCGATGATCGCCAACGCCAGGGCCAAGGACATCGGCCTGCTGACGATGAAGTCCACGCGGGCGCTGCCCCAAAACACGACCTTCGTCTCGGCGGCCAAGCGATTCCTGGACGACGGGATCGACTCGGTCGTCAAGTCGATCAAGGACCCCGAGGCCCTGAAGGAGTACTGGCAGGCCGCCCGGCTCGACGACAAGACCCCGCCCGCCAAGGCGGCCAGCGTGGACATCGCCGGGCAATGCACGCTCTGCGGGCTCTGCGGCCAATGCCCCGAGGGCGTCGCTATTCAGGACATCCTGCGAACGTATCAGTACTATGCACTGGACCTCGCCTGGCCAGAGGAGGCCCGCCGGCAATACGCAGCGATCCCGCCGTCGGCCTCGCCGGATGTCTGCACAGGGTGTGGCCGGTGCGAAACGCTCTGCCCGCAGGCGCTGCCGATTCGCACGCTGATCGCCGAAGCCCACGCCGAACTGGCGTTTGGCCAACACCACATTTGACAACCGCCGCTATTGCCGCCATGGGCACGGCGTGCCGGCCCCGCCCGGCCAGTACCATTGGGATAGCCAATCTGCCGATTGGCATCGGCTCGCCCGGTGCCATTAGACGCGGACCTTCTTGATTTCGTCGTTGTCCGGGCCGGAATCGGGCACTATCTCTTTCGGTGTTCCGATCCTATCTGGCTCAGGTACGGTAACCGGACTACTGTCAACCCGCGAAACGGGCCAAGCGGATGCTTAAGGCGGTGACTTAAAGAAAGGGACTTAAAGGGCTCAGGAACGAATGGCACTGCCGTCAGAAGCACCTCATATTTCAATAGTTACACTTTACGCCTACAGGCGCAAGGTGTACCGCATGGGCTATGCGTCAGTGCATGAAGATGCTAGAAACGCTGTCATTCTGTCCTACATACGCAATCGGCAAGACAAACCTTGCAGAAACAAGGGGAAAACCGTAACAATCTCGGCGTGGACCAGTTACAGACGGCAGTGCCATTCGTTCCTGACCTCTTTGTCTCTCATTGGGATTGGAACACGGCTGGCGGCGTGAGCCGTTCTGCCTGCCCTGCGGAGGTCAGTATACCGCCTTGAGCCACTGCTGCAACAGGCCGCGAGCGTGAGCGAGATTTCTTCATGGCGGATCATAACACATTCTACAACCATCATTTGATGGGGTATAAGGCTTCAGACTTCAGACTTCAGGCTTCAGTAAAAACGGCCGGGGCGTACATCAGGCATCAAGGATAATGCCAGCGAATCCGCCAACTCGAATGCCCGCAACTTGGTGTGATCCCGCATGGGTTCAATTTCAGGCACGGGCCAGGAAAAAAGAATCCGAAAACAGGCTACAGGCAACAAGAGAAGAGGCTTCAGGCTTCAGGCTACAGGCTACAGGAGAAGAGGCTACAGGCTTCAGGAGAAGAGGCTTCAGGCTACAGGAGAAGAAACAGTGGCCGGCAGTCGCGAAGCTCCCGCCGGTTTTACTGCGCCTGAAGTCTGAAGCCTGAAGCCTCTGTCTCGCGGGGCATTGTGTGCATCGGCCGGGTAAAGCGCAGGCTGCCAGAAAGGAAGGTCGCACACATCTGTCAATCGCGATCTTGACATCGCTTCCATATTCGCGTACATTAACTGGACTATGCTCACCACCAGGGAAAGCATGACGGTTGCCTTCCTGCTGGCCACGACGGCCGCGATGCGCAAGCTCCGCGCCGTCAACTGGCCAATCGCCGTCAGCGGCCCTTTAGCCCAGGCCGTCTGAGACATCCAGGCCGCGGCGGCAAAGCAGACCGTTGCGGCAGGTAGGCGAGCTTCTTGGCCTTTTTCTTCCCAGGCTTCACAAACCGCTCTTGGCGGGAGAACCCCATGACCCGACAGGACATCCGCAACATCGCGATAATCGCCCACGTCGACCACGGCAAGACGACCCTGGTCGACCAACTCCTTCGCCAGAGCGGTCAGTATCGAAAGGGCGAGCTGAGCGGCGACTGCATCCTCGATTCCAACCCGCTGGAACGCGAACGCGGCATCACGATCCTGAGCAAGAACTGCGCGATCGACTACACCGACCGCCAGGGCCATCATTACCACATCAACATCGTCGACACGCCCGGCCACGCCGACTTCTCGGGCGAGGTCGAGCGCGTGCTGAAGATGGCCGACGGGGCTCTGCTGCTGGTCGACGCGTCCGAGGGCGTCATGCCGCAAACCCGCTACGTGCTGGGCAAGGCCCTCGCCCAGCACCTCAGGCCGATCGTGGTGGTAAACAAGATGGACCGCATCGAGGCCCGCCCGCGCGAGGTGGTGAACGAGGTCTTCGACCTGCTGGTCGAACTCGGCGCCGACGACCACGCGCTGGATTTCCCGGTCGTCTTCGCCTCCGGGCGCGACGGCGTGGCGGCGCTCGACCCCGACGGCCTCGCTGCCGCGACGGACATCCACGATCTGTTCGACACGATCATCCGCCACGTGCCGGTGCCGGACCTGGACCCGGACGCGCCGCTTCAGGTGCTGATCACCACGCTGGACTACAGCGAGTACGTCGGGCGGATCGGCATCGGGCGAGTCTTCGCCGGCACGCTTCACGCAAAGAAGGACGTCTGCGTGATCGACCGACATGGCGAGATGAGCGTTCGGCGAATCGGCCAACTCTTCCAGTTCGACAAGCTGGGCCGGCGCGAGGTGTCGCGGATAGACGTCGGCGACCTGTGCGCCGTCGTCGGCCTGGAAAAGGTGGACATCGGCGACACGCTTGCCGACGTGGACAACCCCGTAGCCCTGCCGACCGTGCCCGTCGACGAGCCGACGCTGCACATGACCTTCCGCATCAACGACGGCGGATTCGCCGGGCGCGAGGGCAAGTACGTCACCAACCGCCAACTCCGCGATCGGCTGATGAAGGAGCTTCAGTCCAACGTCGCGCTTCGCGTGGAAGACCGGGGCGACGAGTTCCTCGTCTCCGGCCGGGGTCTGCTGCATCTGGGCATCCTGCTGGAGAACATGCGGCGCGAGGGCTACGAGTTGTGCGTGGGCAAGCCGGAGGTCATCTACCACCGCGACGACCAGGGCCATCGCACTGAGCCCATCGAGAGTTTGGTAATCGACCTGCCGACACTCTCCGTAGGACCAGCCATGCAACTACTGGGCGACCGCCGAGCGGAGATGGTCCACATGGACACGCGCGGCGACCGGTCGTCGCTGGAGTTCACGGTGCCCTCTCGCGGCTTGATCGGCCTGCGAAGCCGAATGATGACCGCCTCGGCCGGCGAGGCGATCATGCACCACCGCTTCGAGAAGTACGACCGCTACCGGGGCCCGATCCCGCACCGGGCCAACGGCGCGATGATCGCCACGGAGACCGGCTCGGTGACGGGCTTTGCCCTCGACCAGCTTGCCAGCCGCGGCGTGATGTTCGTCAGTGCAGGCGAGGCCGTGTACGAAGGCCAGGTCATCGGCGAGCATTGCAAGGACAGCGATATCACCGTGAACATCGTGCGGGCCAAAAAGCTCACCAACATGCGGGCAGCCAGCAAGGACGCCACCGTCGTGCTCAAGGCGCCGCGCCGTTTCACGCTCGAAGGCGCCCTGGAATACGTCGAGGCCGACGAGCTGGTCGAATTGACGCCGCAGGCCATCCGCCTCCGCAAACGCTTCCTCAAAGAAGCCGCCCGCAAGAGAAACCAACGCAAGTTCGCCGTCGCCAAAAGCTGACGCGCGGCTCTGCCCTCGATAGAGCCCGCCAAATGGCGGGCGGCAAATGTCAGCCCATGGCGCGAGCCATGAGGTGCCCTGAGCGGTCATGTTCAAGACCCGAAGGGTCGCAAGAAAGTAGCCGGGGGCGTCAACCCCCGGAAGCTTGCGTTTATACACAGAGAGTCCCGGAGGGACGACAGGACGGCCCGGTGGCACATATGGTGGAATGGCTCTGCCGCCCCGTTGGGGTTCATCAATGATGTCGGACGCGACCGGCGGCTCACGCCGCCGGCGCCTTTTTTGGCGTCGGGCCCGGGCGAAAAGAGTAATGCTCACGCCCCGTGAGAACCCGCGGCATTGCGGGCTTCACAAGCAATGTTCCTGCGGCATGACCGCGGAACCCGCCTGGCGGGGGGAGGTTGAACTGTCCAGGACTACACAGGACAGTCGCAGCAATTACTCGACCTTTCGTCTAAGGAGAATATCGCCATGAACGCCGCCAGATTTACTGCCGTTTGCGTGATGTTTGTCGCCGTCTTCGCGGGCTTCGCCGCCGGGGCGGTCACCGTTGACAAGATGTTCAGCGATCACATGGTCCTTCAGCGGGACATGCCCGTGCCCGTCTGGGGCGCCGCCAAGCCGGGCGAGAAGATTACCGTCGCGTTCCGCGATCAGACCAAGCAGGCCCAGGCCGACAAGGACGGCAAGTGGGCCGTGCGCCTGGACGCGATGAAGGTCGGCCGGCCGGGCAAGATGACCGTCAGCGGCGGTGCCCAGCCGATCGTCTTCGACGACGTTGTCGTCGGCGAGGTATGGCTCGGTTCGGGCCAATCGAACATGGCTGGCGGGGCGGGCGGGTACGCCAGGAACGACACCGTCCTGGCCGCGATGGTCGCAGGCGGGCCTTACCCGAACCTGCGGCTGTTCCGCAACGGCTGGAAGCAGGCGGATGCGGGCACCATCGGCAGCTTCTCGGCGATCCTGTTTTCCTTCGGCCTGCCCTTGCAGAAGGCGCTGGACGTGCCGGTGGGCCTGGTCGTGGGCGCTGTCGGCGGCACGCCGTCGGGGCGCTGGCTCAGCCCGGAAATGCTCGCCGCCGACGAGGCCAGCCAGGCGCTGCTGACAAAGGCCGGGCTCGGCTCGGGCGACAAAGCCGCGCAGCAGGCCGCTTACGACAAGGCCCTGGCCGAGTGGCAAAAGGCCGCGGCGCTCGCCAAGAAGCAGGGCAAGCGCGCGCCGAGACGGCCGCGAAGGCCGTTCAAGGCCGGCGACCTTTACGCCGCGCACGTCAGGCCGGTCGTACCCTACGCCATCCGCGGCGTGCTTTGGGACCAGGGCGAGAGCGGCACGGCCATCGCCGCTATCGACCAGTACACGATGATGGGCGCCCTGATAGGCGGCTGGCGGAAGGCGTGGGGCCAGGGCGATTTCCCGTTCCTGTACGTCCAGAAAAACAGCGGCGGCGGCTGCGCGTGGGATGTCAGCGACCCGGTGACGTGCAAGGCCGACAAGTTCGTCCCGCAACCCGCCAAGCCCAACGCTGCCGGCGGCGGCGCGTACCGCGAGTTGCACATCCGCATCATGGGGCATCCCAACACGGCGATGGTATCCGCAAGCGACCTGGGCCCGGGCGTTCACCCGGTCAACAAGTCCGGCTACGGCGCGCGGGCGTGCCGGGTGGCGCTGGGCTTCGCCTACGGTAAGGACGTGGAGTATTACGGCCCGGTCTACGACTCTCACTCAGTCGAGGGCAAGGCCATCCGCGTGAAGTACAAGCACGCCGCCGACGGCTTGGCCGTGCTGGCGGGCCAGAAGCTCCAGGGCTTCGAGGTCGCCGGCGCCGACGGCGCGTACCAGTGGGCCGACGCGAAGATCGACGGGCAGTGCGTGGTCGTATCGAGCGACAAGGTCCCGGCCCCGGAGAATGTCCGCTACGGCTGGGCCAGGAGCCACCCGTGGGCGAACCTCTTCAACTCCGCCCACCTGCCGGCGCTGACGTTCCGAACGAAATAGCTAACCACAGAGGCCCAGAGGTCCAGAGGTCAACGCGCGGCACGAACGGTTACGAACAGGAAGACGAGTGGGTGCTCCGTCGCACCATTTAGTCTTTCGACGGTTGCCTTGACGTCCAACCCCTCTGCTAACCAACGCCGAAACTGCGGCAAGAGCCCGCGGCAGACATAGCCTGCGGTGGATTCGGAAGCATCTGGAATCACGATTCTTACGGCGTTGGGGTCATACTGATTGTCGGGCTCCGGCAGGAAACTCACTGGCATCCCGATCTTCAGCGCTTCATAGGGAACCTTCTCCCGGTAATGCCTGTACCCGGCGGTCAAGAGGAGAAACTCAAACGGCGGGCTTGCTTCATCGAATGGATGAATGATGTAGAACTCATCACCTGGTAGTTTTCCGCCGGCATAACCCAATAGTGCGAAGCGAGATATGCTTGCTTCTGGGCGGATTCGGATAGCGTTCAGGAACTGGCTGAAGTCTGTCCGGTTCGGAGGGGGAAGGCGCTTCAAGAAGGCCGCGAGGACGCCGGAGTGATCTTGTGTTGCAGGGAATCCTGGGTACTCACCGTCAAATCCCTTCTCTATTGCGCCGACGTAGTCTGGGCTCTCCCGGAGATACACCAACTTGGCGTCATCGCCCTCGTGACGAAGTTCGGCAACGATATGACGTTGCCGATCTTGCCCCTTCGGCGATTGCCAGGACAGCAGGAGCTTTGCCGGTTCGATGATGTGTTCGATGTACATTATCACTCTTCCAACGCGGCTTTGAGCAGCGCAGTTCGCTTCATTATAAGCCGGATTGTAAAGTCGAGGCGACTCTTTGTCAAACGAGCCTCTTCCTCGGTGTGCGACATAAATTGGGGGCGGCCAATCAGGCGGCGCGTTGGAGCTTCCAATAGTCGTTCCATTGTTGGCTGTGGTCCAGAGCCGATAGCACCATCATTGACGCGGCATTATCGGCATCCCAACGCATCCCCGCGCCCTTGACGCGAGCCGTCAACGTGCCGCACTGCGACTCCGTCGGGCCGCTGCCGCAGTCGTAGCCCTGCTCGCGAAAGTGCGGGTAGTCCGTATTCGACGTCCGGCTCTCCACATAACTCCGCAGAGACGCCAACGCCTCACGACGCTCGCACGTATGACGCCGAACATAAGGCCAGAGCCGATGCAACATCACCAGCGATCCCTGCTCCCAAGCCGCGCCAAGAATCTTCTCCTGCCAGATGGACGCCTTCGGGCTGTCCTCGCCATACACCGCATGGCTGGCCTCCACCACATGCTCCTTGAAGTGATACCAGTCCAGAATGCGAGCTCCCAGCATCGGAAGGTTCAGTTGATACTGCCGGTCGATCCACGTCGCACCATCGGCAACCGAGTAGCTGAACTTCGCCTTGCCCAGCTTCACCTTCCGGCCCTCACGACGCATCATCCCGCCCAGTTCGTTGCAGTCGCCCAAAGTGGCCACCACGTGAGTCTTCGACTTGTCCTGATTGTAGAATGCCAGGATCTTCGCCTCTTTGTAGTCGCCGTCGGCGCCACGCTTGGGCCGGCCCGGCCGACGCGTCGAACGACGACACTCCTTCTTCCGCTTCTTTGCCTCGGTTCCGCGACGCCTGGCTTTCTGAGTCTCTGGAACGACCGGCACAAACACACCATCGGCCCCGGTCACCATCACGCCATCCGAGCAATCCTCCGCTGTAAATGACGCCGCAAGCACACCGGAACTTTGAGCACGAATCACCGTCTGCCCCTCGGCCTCGACAACACGACGAATCCGATCCTCGCTCAATGTCAACTGAGCCGTCTGCTTCAACGAGCGGGCCACGCGGGTGAACGAACTGTCCAGCGATGCCAGACAACACATCTCGCGGACTCCCGGACTGACACTGTGCTGGGCTATGCCCAGAAAACGATCCGACGGACAAACCGAACCGGTCGCCTTGGACCAGTACACCTTCCGATCAATCGTCACCGGCCCGTTGACCGTCAGATGCGTCACCGGCTTGCTGCCCTTGTGTCGGAGTCCTTCGGGCCGAGGGGGAAAAAGCCTCCTGCTTGGCCTGCAGGAGGCTGATGACCTTCTCGTAGGCCTGTTGCCTAAACTCCTTGTGGGCGTCCCGCACCGGCTCTTCGCTATCGGCGATGATCCGACCTGCCTCGGCGGCGTTCATCGCCACCGCCATTTCTTCCGCCAATGCGTCGATATCCCCCGCCAACATCGCCTTAATCTCTTCCGCCGTAACCTTCGCGT
>JAUWQU010000363.1 GCA_030610965.1 Phycisphaerae bacterium | reverse complement strand
ATTTGGCGTCGGTCTCATCCGGCAGGGACAGTCCGGCAGGGAGGGCGGTGACTTTCTCGGCCCCAGCTTCCAGCCGCGTCATGAAAGACTCGACCAGAACTGGGTCGAATCCGAACTTCGACTTGCGCAGGACCAACTCGTACTCAGCTATGATTGACACGTCGAGGATGAGGGTAAAAACTTCGGCTACAGCGGCAGCAAGCAAACGATCACATGTCCCGCCGGGGGAAATAAGGGCTGAGACGAGGACGTTGGTGTCTACCACCGCCCTCACTTGCCGGCCTTTCTGACGCGTTGGATTTCGGCGTCGATCTCAGCCATCGTGGTCTTGGACAGGCCCTTTCGGACGGACTGACGCTGAATCTTGCGGATTGTCTGCTGGAGTTCCGCCTGGCGTAGGGCCCGTAGCTTCTCTTCCAAACTTTCGCCGGTAACCGGTACCATGATCGCGACCGGCTGGCCGTGGGAGGTTACGACGAGTTCTCTTTCTTTGGCAAGGTCTTTCCAGACCTCAGGTCTTTCCAGACCTCACCGGGCCTGACCCGCAGGTCGCGTGACGGGATGAAATCGTTGGACTCCTGTTGCCTGCTTGCGCTGGATATACGGTTGCGCAATATCCTACATTTATCCTACGATTGTATTATGCGGTAGTGTCAGTGAAAGCAATGGTGAAACGGAACGGGCGGTCGAGCCCGGCAGACAGAAATCAATCACCCATGTACAAATGGGTTAAGTCGTATTTCCTGACCGATTGTGCTGCCAGGGCCGTGGCCCGGGTACATCCTGGTTTCGGGCGGAAGGGCGTAGAGGTTGCGGCGGATGTTGTGGGCCAGGCGGGTAAAATCCCCTCCGGGAAAGTCAGTCCGCCCGATCGCGCCGGCGAAAAGGGCGTCGCCGGTTATCACCATGCCCGCCTGGGCGCAGTAGTAGCTCACCCCGCCCGCGGTATGGCCGGACGTGTCAAGGATTTGCCAGGACAAGGCGTTCATCTCCAGTACGTCACCTGCTCTGACAAGTTTGTCCGCGGGCGGGCTCGTCACGGACAGGCCTAACATGCCGGAGAGGTTCGCCCCGGCGTCGGTCAGCATCTCGGCATCTTCGGCAGGGCAGAAGATCGGCACGCCCGGCCAGGCCGCAAGCAGTTCATTGATTCCGGCCAGGTGGTCGGCGTGCCCGTGCGTCAGGAGGATTTGCGTTGGCGTCAAATCGCGTCCGCGGAGAAAATCCACCAACTCCTCCGGCTCGAAGCCTGGATCGACAATCCAACACTCGCCGCCATCGATCAGGACGTAGGCGTTGGTCTGAAAATCGCCTAGGGCAAGCGTGTGGATTTCCAGGCTCATGTTGTCGCTCACTTGCCGCCCAGATAGGCGTTGATAATCTGCCTGACTTCGCAGGGCTTTGGCTCGTCGTGGGGCAGGCCGACGATCTTTCGCTCGCGAATGGCGCTGGCGGTCGAGTCGGAGGCGTGGGCGCCGTTTCGCATCAGGTCTCGCCCGAAGTCGCTACGGACGGTGCCAGGCTCGGCCTTCGACGGGTCGGTCGAGCCCAATACGGTGCGAATCTTGTCGATGGCGCCCGGGCCTTCGTACAGCAGGGCCAGGCACTTTGTCCGGCTGGCGCGGGACTTCTCCTCCGGGTCTGTCATGTCCTTGGGGTTGATACCGGTCATGTACTCGTCGATCTTGTTGAACTCGGTAATCGCGTTGCGGCGGGCGAGGTGGTTGGCCAGCACATCGGCGTCGGCCTCGGTGAACTCGAAATCGAACGCATCGTCGAGATTCTCCCTGACAGTCCGGCTGACGAGGAACTTGAGCTTGGACACGAAGATGTCCTTCAGCGGCCCGTAGAACTCCTCGCCCTGGGCGACGGTCATGTTGAAAAGCTTGGCCCCGACGATCCTCAGGCCGGTGAGGCTGAAGGCGTCGATGATGTTGCCCGGGCGGCGCGATCGCTGGTAGAAGTTATCGGGCTTGAGCATCACGAGCGATACTTCCGGTTCGCAGTCGTACTGGATACGCCCGGTCAGCACGCCGCCGTCGCTATCGGCGTACTCGGCCAGCAGCCGCAGATGCTCGTCGTTGAGTTCGGGGTCCGGGCATGTAATGACGGCCGGCTCGAAGTAACGCACCTTTCCGTCCTCGTCGCGGAGGAAGTCTCCGTATGTGCCTCGCACCGTATCGCCGACCGGCTGGTCGGTGAACTGGCCTATCACCTCTTCCTTGAGGTGGCGCACGGCGTTCTGGCCGCGAAACAACATCAGCATGCAGCGCGGCGCGTAGCCCCAGCGGTTGGCCTCGCGGAGATTCATGTCCAGGTACTCTCGCCATGCCTTGGCGATGGCTGGAACGCAGTCTTTCGGGCAGATGATCTTCGCGTACTTGTCGATGAACTCGTTGGAGAACACGAACATCCGCGTGGCCACGAAATCGAGTTGTGCGTAAGCCAACAGACGCCCGATGATCCCGCCGGTGCGGCTCTTGTAAAGGCTGTACGGCGTGATAAGTGCGTAGGCCAGTTCTTCACTCACGGGTAATGCTCCTGTCGTGTTGGCGCTTCCACAAAGCGGGGAGGATAGCAGATAGGCCCCGATTCAACAAGGCCAAACGCGAGCGAGGCCAAACGCGCGCGAGGCCGTCAACTCGCCCGTCCGATGGGCTCGTCGAGGGCCATCACTTCCCGCGGGTCGGTGATGTGGCCCGTGACGGCCGAGGCGGCGGCGGTAAGGGGGCTGGCCAGGAATACGCCGGCGCCCTTGTGGCCCATCCGGCCGGGGAAGTTGCGGTTGGTTGTCGAGACCACATTGATCGGATCGTTGGCCCGGCCGAAGGTGTCCTCGGGCCCGCCAAGGCAGGCCGCGCAACTGGCCGGGCCCACCTTGCAACCGGCATCGAGGAATACTTGCCGCAGCGTCTTTTCGCCGACTCTCACCCGGTCGAGGTCGCGGTCGACCTCGGTGGTCGCCGGGACGATGAACGTGTCGATCGCGACCTTCCGCCCGGCCAGGACCGTCGCGGCCGCGACGAAGTCGGTGGTCTTTCCGCCGGTGCATGAGCCGATGTACGACCGGTCGATGCTGACGTCCTTGAGCTCGCGGGCCAAGGCGCGGTTATCCGGCGAGTGCGGCTGGGCGACGGTGGGCTCGAGCTTCGCGGCGTCGAACTCGTAGGCCTTGTAGTACGTTGCGTCGTCGTCCGACGCGCAGGTCTTGAACGGCTTGTCCGTGCGGGCCTGGACATAGTCGGTTACGACCTTGTCCGGCGCGATGATGCCGTTTTTCCCGCCGGCCTCGATGGCCATGTTGCAGATCGTGCAGCGTTCCTCGACGTTCAGGGCCGAGATCGCCTCGCCGACGAACTCCATCGCGCGGTAGGTCGCGCCGTCGGTGGTGATCTCCCCGATGATGTGCAGGATGATGTCCTTGGCCATCAGGTAGGGGGGCATCTCGCCGTGGAAGGCGAACTTCATCGACTCGGGCACCTTAAGCCAGAGCTTGCCCGTGCCCATCACGAAGCCGGCGTCGGTATTGCCTATGCCCGTGGCGAACTCGCCGAACGCCCCGGCCGTGCAGGTGTGAGAGTCCGTGCCGAGGAGTATCTCGCCCGGCCTGGTGTGACCGTGCTGGGGCAGCGCCACATGGCAGACGCCGGCGAAGGCCGTCTTCGCGGCATCGGCGTACGGCGTCGGCATGCCCTCGAGCCCTGGGGGAATGAAGTCCGGGTCGTAGTAATGGCCGATGCCCTGCTTGCGGACGAACTCGCGAAGCAGGTCGATGTTCCGATGGCTCTTGGCGTCGGCGGTGAAGATGTAGTGGTCCGGGATTATCACGACCTTCTCGGGGTCCCAGACCTTCGCATCCTTGCCGAAATGCTCCTGGAATATGCCGATCGTGCCCGGCCCGCATATGTCGTGTGTCATCAGCACGTCGATGTCGCACCAGATGTTCTCGCCTGGCCGAACCGTCTCCCGGCCGGCGTGGGCGGCCAGGATCTTCTCGGTAATCGTCATGCCCATCATGAAAGCTCCGCTTGGTGGCTCAATAACGCATCCCGGGTGCGCGTGCGAAAGCCCCGCGGCCGGGATAATCCAATATCGTACGACATCCGCCTGCGGGAATCAATCGCCGCCAGCCGGGGAGGCGCTTGACGTGGCCGCACCTGGCGGGTACAGGGGACGCGGCATAGTAAGGTTTTCACCCAATCAGGAGAGAGTTCGATGAAGAAGATCAGGCTGGGCGTTATCGGTTGCGGCGGGTGGGTGCAGTATCACCTCGGGATATTGACCAAGAGCGTGCCGGAGTTCCGGATTGTCGCGCTGTGCGACATTGTTCGGGACCACGCCGAGCATCACCGCAAGAAGTACTGCCCAGGCCGAAGGGTGCCGATCTACCCGGACTACCGCGACATGCTCAAGGCCGAGAAGCTCGACGCGGTCCTGGTTTCCACGCCGCACACGCTTCACTTCCGCCACGCCTACGACGCACTGGCCGCCGGCTGCCACGTGCAGGTGGAAAAGCCGATGGTTACCGATTCCGTCCAGGCCCGCAAGCTGGTCCGCAAGGCCAAGAGGGTGGGCAAGCACCTGGCGGTCGCCGTTCAGGGCATGTATACCGACACGTTCGCATACGCCCGCCAACTGCTGGCCGAGGGCAATGACGGGCTGTTCGGCCGGCTTCAAATGGTGACGGGCGTCATGGCCCAGAACTGGATGAATATGACGGTTGGCAAGTGGCGGCAGGAACCGAAGCTCTCCGGCGGCGGGCAGCTTTACGACAGCACCAGCCACGTGCTCAGCGCGATGATGTTCCTGGTCGACGAGCCGGTGGTCGAAGTGGCTTGCCTTACCGACAATTTAGGCTGCAAGGTGGACATCAACGCCGTCGGCTGCATCCGTTTCGCCAGCGGGGCGATGGCGACGATCACCAGCGGCGGCAACAGCGCGTGTTGGAAGAGCCATCTGACGATTCAGGGCGAAAAGGGCCGGATGGAGATAAGCCCGCACGGCGGGAATTTCCTCATCGAGCGCTCGGGCTACAAG
>JAUWQU010000327.1 GCA_030610965.1 Phycisphaerae bacterium | reverse complement strand
CCCGGGCTCCGATTATACGAAAGGCACGAGGAATATTCCAGCAGGCGGCACGCAACAATGTTTGAGGGGGCAGGGGCGGCAGTGGTCTTCCGGAAGCAAGCTTCCAGCGGACAGGATGCAGGGAATACGGACAAGACAATTGCTTCACGGCAGTAAGGAAGGCCACGTCGCACCGGAAGAGGGGGATGGCACGATGTTCCCAGCCTGACCGCCGGTTCCGCCGTTTGCCTTTCCCGGCGACCGGCTCCTGACTACCGGCTCCCGACTACTGGGTAGTGGTCCACATCAGACGCTCGGCACGACGCCCGCGATTGCGGCGGGCGTGGCTAGGCGGGCGTGGCTAAGAAGGTGTGGGCTATCAGCGATCTGGTCGATATGCTTGAGCGAGAAGAACGGCTACGGGCAAATGGCGGCCGAATCAATCGGGCGGATCGAACATAGGGTGAGTGGTCGCTAAAAGCCCGCGAGCAAAGAGTTACTAGGACTCGGCGCCCTTGGGACTGACTCGGCCATAGGTGGCCTGCTCAACAAGCTTTACGTCACAGGCTGGGGGCTGGGTTATCGTGGCTACGGTGAGTTGCGCAATTGCATCGCCTGCATTCAAAACCAAGTCAAAGGGGCCACAGTTCGTCATTTCCAGCGTCAAAGTGCCGCTCCAGCCAGCGTGAACAGTTGGCGCAGTCAAATGCACTATCAGGCCGGTGCGTGCCCGTGTGCTCTTCCCTTCGATGAAGCAGATGAATTTCGGATCATCAACAAGGCGTGCCCACGATCTCTTGCGTCTGCCAAAGAACAAACCCGTGTGGCCGTAGAACAACTGCGTCTTCCCTACAGAAGACCAGTGTTTCGTTAGTTGCCTCAGCCTCTCTTGGTGGCTTCACAAGGTACTCTTCGGCAATAAAGTTGTACGCCATTCTGGCGATGTTCAACTCCCTCGGCTTATGGCCATACGCCTCGTTCATTTTGGCGAGCGCGTCCAAGTCCCAAACAAGAGCATCGTCAATGCTCCCGAGATGGAGGTCTATTGATGTTGGGCCAATCTCCTTATCGGGCAGTGGATTCACGATTAATGCGCCGCAGGCCACCGCCTCGCGCAAGTCCACGTCCGATAAATACATAGCTACCCCTATTTCTCGTGTACAACTCCCGCGTCAACCGTTATGATCTCGCCACTCGGCGTTGATACCCTCGCGTCGTTTCCGCCGTTCACCAACACCTTGACCTCTACCTGCCCATTCGTCCCAGACGCGTTAAGGCCATCGCGAGGATTCGCGTAGTGCTTGGGGGCCAATCCAGCATATTCGGACCCAGCGGTCGTCTTGACCTTGAAAACGACTTCACTGGAGAATGCGCTCGGGTACAATCGGCAATCCATGCTTCCCTTTGTGGCGGCCATCGCAAAGTTCTCCTTTCCCAGACGAAGTGCAAACATCTATTCCCCAACGCCTATTATATAGAATCCGGGCGCTCGGATATCCATTGATATCAAGCACATTGAATAATATTTTCGCGGTTGCCGATGCGGCCTCAGCCACATCTTCTCCCGAAAGTGAACCACTCTCGACTACTGACTACTGGCCACCGGCTACTGGCTACTGGCTACCAACTACTGGCTACCAACCTAGAATGACCAACCCAGCGAGAAGCTGAAGACCTGGGTCTCGTCCATGTCGTCCTTGGCCAGCGGGAAGCCGAAGTCGAAGCTCATCGGCACGGGCCCGAACAGTGGCATGGTCCATCTCAGGCCGAAGCCCGCCGACGCCCGATACGAGGTGATCGAGGTGTCCTCCTCGACGGTGCCGGTGTCCAGGAAGACCACGCCGCGAAGCTGCTGGCCCTCTGTGCCGAAGATCGGGAACGTATACTCCGCCCCGGCGTAAAGCATGAACTCGCCGCCGATGGGCTCGTCGGTGCCTGCCGACCGCGGGCTGATCCCGCGGTACCTGAAGCCGCGGATCGAGCCGATGCCGCCGCCGTAGTAACGCTCGAAGACCGGCGCGTCGCCGAAGATGTTGCCTACCGACGCGCGCCCGGCGATGATGTGCTTGCGGTCCATCGCGTCGACGTAGACGGTTCGGTAGATGCGGTAGTCGGCCTGGGCGTTGACGAAGTTATGGTCGCCCACGACCTGCTCGATGTTGACGCGGAAGCGATCGCCCGTCGAGGGGTTCCACCGGCTGTCGGTGCGGTCGTGGACCAGCGAGACCTTGAAGCCCAGCAGGCAGTTGTCGCCCTCGACGTCCACGACCTCAGGCGGGGCGTCGCTGTCGAGGTCGTCGATCCGCACCTGCTCGGCACGCATGGCAAGCTCGCCGTACCAGCGGTTCTTGAAGCGATGGCCCAGGCTGGCGACGCCGCCGTAGCGGGTTTCGTCGTAGCTTTCCCGGCCGCGGGTGAACAGGAACGCCTGCAGCCCGGCCGAGTATGGCAGGTCGAAGATCGAGGGGTTTTCCCACTCGATGTTGAAGCGCATCATCTCGGTGCCCGGCTCGGCGACGACTCGCAGCGGCTGGCCGGCGCCTTTGAAGGCCTCGCCCCGGATGAACTGTTTGAAGCTCGTGGGCCAGGCCAGGATGTCGAAGTTGCGCTGGGTCAGCGAGACCGTGCCAAGCACGCCGCTGTTGGTGCTGATGCCGGCGCCGATGATGAACTCGGCGGTCCGGCCTTCGGTTACCTGGACCATCACGTCGCGGACGCCCGGCTTGTCGCCTACGGGTGTGATGTTGACGTTCTCGAAGAGCCTGCTCTCCAGCAGCCGGTGCTTGGATTCCTCCAGGGCCACGTTGTTGAAAAGCTGCTCCGGGAAGATCTGCAGCGTCCGCCGGATGACGCGGTCCTGCGTTATGGTGTTGCCGCGGACGTCGATCTTGCCCACGCGGTACTGGTCGGACTCGCGGACCGTAAAGACGATGTTCAGCAGGGCCGGCTTGCCCAGAGGCTTCGCCCAGGCCGGAGGCTCGGCGGTGGGGTTGAGGAACTGCCGCCTGGTGGTCACCCGCGCGTCGATGTAGCCCAGCTCGCCGTAGGTGTCCTCGAGCTTCTTGACGTCCCGGCGGAGCGTGAGTTCGGTGAAGAAAGCGCTCCGGGCGAACTTGAGCCGCCTGGCCAGCTCTTCGTTGCTGAAGACCTTGTTGCCCTCGAAGATCACCTTATTGATGCGGTATCGCTGGCCTTCCTTGATGAGGAACGTCAGGGTCGCATCCTCGCGGTTGGCGCTGAAGTCCAGCAGCCGGCCCACTTCGCAATCGAGGAAGCCTTCCGAGATGTACATGTTCCGGATGCCCAGCTCGTCCTGGGCGACCTGGTCGGTGTCCAGGTAGCCGTCGACGAACGGCCAGAGCCGCTGTTTCGAACCGATGGACTGCTTGAGCTTGAAGTTGCCGTAGAACGAGTTGCCCTGGAACCTGATCTTGCGGACCAGGACCTTGGGGCCCTCGACGATCTTGTAGACCGCCTCCCGCTTTTCGGTCAGCAGCGGCTGGTTCACGGTGACGGTGGCGAAGTGGTATCCGCGTGACTTGTACTTGTTGAGGATCGCCATCCGCCCGGATTCGACGTCAAAGGCGCTGAGCGGATCGCTCTGGCCGAAGGTCAACTCCTTGGCAAGCTCGCTCTCCTTGAAGGCCTTGTTGCCCTCGAACCGCACGGCCGCGACGAGCGAGCGCTCGGCCACGGTGAACGTCACGACGACGCCCTTGTCGGTATTGGTCTTGGTGACCAGCACGCTTTCGAAGCGGCCGGTCTCGGACAGGCGGCGTTCGTCGGCCTTGACCACGTCTTCGTTGAACGGCTGGCCCGGGCGGGTCTTGACGTAGATGAGCACCGCGTTGGCGGTCATCTGCTTGTTGCCCTGGACCCGGACTTCCGCCACGCGGGCGGCGGCCCGAGCATCCTGGGCCCAGGCCGGCGCCGCCAATGCCCATCCGGCCGACGCCACCAGCACCAGCGTCCAAAAGCTCCGCATCGATGTGCTCACGGCTGCTCCCACATACATGCACCGACCGGCGCACAGAAGCCACGAGCCTTCTGCCCATGCCGGCCGTCCGTGCCCTGAGGAATCGTCTCTGCCCGACGCCCATGCAAAATCGCAAATCGAGCATCCAACCACGGCTCCGCCCTGGCCGAACGCACCACAACCCATGCTGTCGGTAGAGTCAAGCCCGGAAAATACGCCCGCCCCGCCGCAATGTCAAAACCTTTTCCGGCCGGATATTTGGCCTCCTCCGGGACCGTCGAAGATCCCGATGAACATCGGGGCCAATCTCCCGATTGGCAATTCCCGGCCACCCCTGGAATCGTTCGCACAGTTGACAGGGCTGCGGCTGGCGAGTTATTTACGCTTAACCTTAATCTTAGAGGAATCGTTCCATGAGCTTCTTCAAGACCAATCTTCGCACCAATCGCCGTTATCTCGCTCTGCTTATCGTGCTGACCGGCCTGCTGGCTTCGGCCGAGGGCCGCGCCGCCGACAAGCTGCACCTGTTCATCCTGTCGGGCCAGTCCAACATGGCGGGGCTGAATCCGGACGCCTCATTCACGCCGACGGTCACCAAGGCGCTGGCGCCCGACAAGGTCATCGTGGTCAAGAGCGCCCAGGGCGGCCAGCCGATCCGCCGCTGGTACAAGCAGTGGAAGCCCGCCAAGGGCCGCCCCGTGGCGGGTGATCGCCCCTGCGGCGATCTGTACGATCGAATGATGGCCAAGGTCCGCCCAGCCATCGAGGGCAAGAAGCTCAGCACCATCACCTTTGTCTGGATGCAGGGCGAACGCGATGCCAAGGAGATGCACGGCGAGGTCTACGCCGCATCGATGGCCGGCCTGATTCGGCAGCTCCGCACCGACCTGAAGCGCGAGGACGTCAACGCCGTCATCGGCCGGCTGAGCGATTGCCTCAACGGCAAGAACCACTGGGACGAGGTGCGCGCGGCGCAGGCCGCTGTGGCCAAGGCCGACCCGCGCGTCGCATGGGTGGACACCGACGACCTCAACGGCCCCAAGAACGGCCTGCACTACAACAAGGAAGGCTACGTCGAGCTGGGCAAGCGCTTCGCCGAATCGTCGCTGGCGCTGATGCAGCCGCGGCCGCTGTCGCTGACGCCCAGGCCGACCAAGTGGCTGCCGCGCCACGCCGAAAAGCTCGCCGAGATCAAGCGCGGGGGCCGGGCCGACCTGGTCTTCATCGGCGATTCGATCATGCACTGCTGGGAGCAGGAAGGCAAGCCGGTCTGGGACGAGTTCTACAAGGACCGCCACGGACTGAACCTCGGCTTCGGCGGGGACATGACCGAGCAGGTGATCTGGCGGCTGCGCAATGGCGAGGCCGACGGGTACAAGGCCAAGCTGGCGGTGGTCATGATCGGCACGAACAACAGCCGGCGGGATTCGGCAGCCGACATCGCAGCCGGCGTCCGCGGCATCCTGGATGAGTGGCACAAGCGCCAGCCGCAG
>JAUWQU010000500.1 GCA_030610965.1 Phycisphaerae bacterium | reverse complement strand
GGGCCGGACGTGCCGCAAAGCTGGCTGTCCCAAGTGGCCGATGGCGGGCGCATAGTCCTGCCCGTCGGCGGCCGGGACGAGCAAACGCTCGTCGTCCTCCAGCGTAGCGGCGAAACCTTCACCCGCCGCGAAGTCTGCCAGGTCCGTTTCGTAAAGCTAATCGGCCAGGCCGGCTGGCGCGAGCCGGAGTGAGACCGGCGTTCGATCTATCGGTTTCTCAATGATCGATCGCCGCTTCGGCACCCCTGCGAGGTGGGAATACGCAGATCCATACAACAGTAGGGTCAGTAAGACGGCAACCTATTGACAAACTGCGTCCCCAACTGCTAGAAACATCGTCAGTGTGCAACGGCGCACTCCACGACTCATGAACGGGGAGAACACCGTATGAGTGATACTGTATTCGCGCAGGTTGGTTACAATCTCGGGACACTGATCAATTTCATCGAGTTGGGCACCATCGGCCTGCCGGACATCCAGCGGCCTTTCGTCTGGAAGAATGGGAAGGTCCGCGACCTGTTCGACTCGATGTACCGCGGCTACCCGGTGGGCTACCTGCTGCTGTGGCGGAACGGCTTGGGCGACGGCCGGGTCATTGGGACGGACGCGAAGCAGACGCCTCCGCGGCTGGTGATCGTGGACGGCCAACAGCGGCTGACCTCGCTGTACGCCGTGATCAAGGGCGTGCCCGTAGTCCGCGAAAACTACGAGAGTGAGAGGATCAGCATCGCCTTTAACCCGATGGAAGAGCGGTTCGAGGTCGCCGACGCGGCAATCCGGCGAGACAAGGCTTTCATCTCGGACATCTCATGTGTATGGGGTCCCGATGCCAACATCTTCACGGTGGCCGACACATACCTCGACGGGCTGCGGGCGTCGCGTGAGGTCAGCGATGAAGAGACCGAGAAGATTCAGAACGCGATTATAAAGCTGCAATCGCTGCTCGGATTCCCATTCACGGCCCTGGAGCTGGAGGCTGACATCTCGGAGGAGGATGTGTCCGACGTCTTCGTCCGGATTAACAGCAAGGGCACGCCGTTGAACCAGGCGGACTTCATCCTGACGCTCATGTCGGTGTTCTGGGATGAGGGCCGGGCAGAATTAGAACACTTTTGCCGGGATGCCCGCAAGCCGGCCAAGGGGGTGGCCTCGCCTTTCAACCACTTCATCGAACCAGCCCCAGACCAACTGCTGCGTGTGGACGTGGGCGTGGCCTTCAAGCGTGCCCGCCTGCAATACGTCTACTCGATTTTGCGGGGCAAGGACCTGGAGACGGGCCAGTTCAGCGACGAGCGCCGAGTAGCGCAGTTCGACATCTTGAAGAAGGCGCAGACTCGGACGCTGAATATCCAGAACTGGCACGACTTCATGAACTGCATCCGCATGGCGGGCTTCCGCAGCGGGAAGATGATCAGTTCGAACAACAACCTGCTGTTCTCGTACGTGCTGTACCTGATCGGCCGGATGGAGTACAGGGTGGAGGAGTTCACGCTGCGAAAGCTAATCTCGCAGTGGTTCTTCATGTCCGCGGTGACCGGCCGGTTCACCGGCTCGCCGGAGTCAGCGATGGAGTTCGACCTGGCCCGGTTCCGCGATACGCCCAATGCCGAACAGTTCGTAAGCCGGCTCCAGCGGGTATGCGACATCACGCTGACCAATGACTTCTGGGATGTGACGCTCCCGAACGACTTGGCCACATCGTCGCCAAGAAGCCCGTCGCTGTTTGCGTACAACGCGGCGATGGTGCTGCTGGACGCACGGGTCTTGTTCTCCAAAGCCAAAGTGGCCGACCTGTTGGACCCGGCGATCCAAGCCAACCGATCAGCCATCGAACGGCACCATCTGTTTCCCAAGGGCTATCTGGCCACGCTGAAGATTTCGGGTACGCGGGAGACGAACCAGATCGCCAACTACGCCTACGTGGAGTGGGGTGACAACATGAATATCTCTGACCAGGCGCCGGCTGCTTATTTGTCGGCACTGAAACAGAGGTTCACCCCGGGTGAGCTCTCGCAGATGTATCGCTGGCACGCGTTACCGGAGAACTGGGAGAACCTGGAGTACACAGTCTTCCTGGAGAAGCGCCGCGAGTTGATGGCTCAGATCATTGCCGAGGGCTACAAAACCTTGACTGCCGAACCGGTGGCGGAGGCCGAGGCCCAGGCCTTTGACGTGAGTGCGGTTGTGAGCAACGGTGAGTCGGAGGCCGTCGAGTTCAAATCGACGCTCCGGGTCAACCTGCACACGGGTGAGCGCGACAAGCGGATGGAACTGGCGGTCCTCAAGACGCTGGCCGGATTCCTGAACACCAATGGCGGCACCTTGTTTGTCGGCGTATCGGACGACGGAACGCCGGTCGGCATCGAGGTCGACCGGTTTCCCGACGAGGACAAGATGAGCCTGCATCTGGTGAACATCGTCAAGAGCCGGATGGGACCGCAGGCGATGACCACGATGCACGTACACTTCGAGGACCTGGACGACAGCCGGGTTTTGGTCGTACGGTGTCCGAAGTCGCCCGCCCCGGTCTTTGTCAAGGACGGGGAAATCGAACGGTTCTATGTGCGCACCGGCCCGTCCACCACGGAGTTGAGTGCGAGCCAGACCCAGGATTACATCAAGCAGAGGTTAAGCTAGTGGCGACCATGGAGCATTCGGCTCCGCGGGGCATCAGGCGGATCACGAATGCCGACCGGCCGGTAAAGCACATACCGTCTATTAGGCCAGGGGCACTTGCCCGGCGCGCCAGCACGGGAGGTGCTTGACACACCGTTGATGAGTGATATGATCGCTTGGGTTCAGCAGGCCCTTCTGGGACAAGCACAGGGATAGAGACCATGAAATACGTATTGATTACGGCGATGTTGGCAGGACTTGTTTGCGTCGGCTGCGGGAAACCCGCAAAGACTCCACAGACCATGGATCCTGAAATTGGACCCCCGGTTGCCGGGCCTATCGATCCGATGCCCCCCATTGGCGCCAATCCGGCGCCGCTGCCGCCGGTGACCAGGCCCACGCCGCTTGTCGGGCCCGATCCGCGGCCGATGACGGATGTCACGCCCATCACGCCCGCACCAGCCGCACCGGTCGCCGGCGGGACGTACGTCATCAAGAAGGGCGACACGTTCATCAAAATCGCCCGCGAGGTCTATGGCGACCCCAGCCGCATGAAGGACATCGCCGCCGCCAACTCCGGCGTGGACCCCAGGAAGCTCAAGATCGGCCAGACCATCATCCTGCCGGATGTCGCGCCCAAAAAGTAGCCGCCGCCGGGAGGGCGAAGGCCAACCGTGAAGCCCGACCCCAGCGAGCCACGCCTCGACACACCCGTCCAGTTCGTTAAGGGCGTCGGGGCGGTTCGCGCCCGGCAACTGGCCCAACTTGGCATCGAGACGCTCGAGGATCTGCTGACGTACTTCCCGAGGCGTTTCGACCTGCGGCCGCAGGTCCAGCCTATCGCCACACTGAGCCAGGCACAGCAGGCCGCGACCGTAGCCGGCGAGGTCGGCAACGTGCGCGAGAACCGCTTCGGCCGCGTGCCGATCTTCCAATGCACACTCACCGACCCGACTGGCAAGATCGCGGTCCGATGGTTCCACGGGTCGTGGCTGCGCGACCGGATCAAGCCCGGCCTGCACGTCGCCGTCAGCGGGCCGGTCACCACCTACAAGGGCAAACTGCAACTGGTCAACCCGCGTCACCAGGTCCTCTGGGGCCCGGCCGCGACGGACCTGGAAACCGACGAGCTGCTGCCGGTCTACCCCGCCGGCGGGGCGCTTTCCAGCGGGCACATCGCCCGGGCCATCCAGGGTGTGCTGCCGCTGGCGGCGACGCTCATTCGCCCGTGGTTCGATGCCGAGTACCTCTCGCCCCGCGGCATGATGAGTCGCCCCGCCGCCGTGGCCGCGATGCACCGCCCGGAGGACAAGGTCCACTGGGCCGAGGCACGACGCCGCCTGGCGTACGACGAGTGCCTGCTCATGCAGCTCGGCATCGGCCTGACCAGGCTGCGGCAGGTATCCCGGCCGGCCCATCCACTGGAGATAAGCCCAGCCATAGACGAGCGAATCCGCGCGCGGTTCCCGTTCTCCCTGACCGGCGCCCAGGACAAGGTCGTCGCCG
>JAUWQU010000571.1 GCA_030610965.1 Phycisphaerae bacterium | reverse complement strand
ACCGGGGGGGACTGGCACCTTCGCGGCTAAAATCATGCGGCTGCGTAGCCTGTCCCCTTCCCCCGGCCCGTCGCCGGGCAAAACATGATATCCGCGCGAGAACTAATCGGAATGCGTATCAGACCCCTGCCAGGGGGCGGGTATGTGTAACGATCTTCCACCACGGGTTTCCCCCCGCCCCAGGGGGCGGGGCTCCACCGGGGGCTACAGTCCGGTGCCCCTGCCGGGGCGGTTTCGTGTGGAGTTTGCCGGTGCGCAAGACACGGTTGCTTCGTCCCTGTCGGGACGTTGCGAATCACGGCACCCGGCCACCGTCGCATCGCTGTGAACACCGCGGCTCCAGCGACCACCGCGCCTTGAAGGACTCCGCGAGCCACGGCGACCAGTTTCAGTTTGGGTGTGACGCCCAAGCTGCTCTGCCCGATACCGGGTACAGGGCACCAACAGCCATGCTCGCTGAAGCGAACAGGCCGATAACCGACTACTGACTACCGCCGCCAACGGCGGTTTTACATCCTGCGGATGACGCCTATCACCACTCCCTGGATGTCCACGCGGCGGGCGTAGATGGGTTTGTAGGCGGGGTTGGCGGGTTGGAGGCGGATGCGGCTCTTTTCCTTGTAGAAGGTTTTGAGCGTGGCCTCGCCGTCTTCGAGAAGGGCTACGACGGTTTCGCCGTTGCGGGCGGTGTTGCGGCGCTGGCAGACAACGTAGTCGCCGTCGCGGATCTGCTCGTCGATCATGCTGTCGCCGGTGACCTGGAGGACGAACTTGTGGCCTGGTGCGTTGAAGACCTCCTGAAGGTCAAGCGTTTCGCGATCCTCGATGGCTTCGATGGGCACGCCGGCGGCGATGCGCCCAACCAGCGGCAGGTGGCTTTCGGAGTCCTCCGGGAACTCAAAGTCCGGGTTTACGCGTAAAGAGCGAGCCTTGTGCTTTGCCCCGCGAGACAGGGCTCTTTTTCTTTCGAGGGCTGCGACGTGCTCGAAGACCGTGACCTTTGTCAGGCTCAGATGGTCCCCAATCTCCTGCATGGTCGGGGAATAGCCGTAACGCTCGCGGAAGCCGCGAATGAACCGAAGGATTTCGAGTTGTCTCGGTGTTACGTTCTCCATGTTCGCTCTCCTCTTGGCCCGATTGGGCTGGTGGGCCCACGAGTGCGTAGCCTCGGTCGGTGACTGCGGCTGCCTGCGGCGGGCATGACATAGCCACGTCGCTCAGTGGCGCCGAACGTTCGGCCAGGACCACTTCCCCGGCCGGTTGTACTGGGGCGCTCGGGGCCTCGACCGCGTCGTCGACTGCCGCACCGCGCGGCGAAGACGAAGCCGTCGTCGGCTCAAATTCGCCCGCTTGCTTCGCAAATTCGGACTCGCCCGACCGCTTTGCCGGCTTCAACTCGCCGGCCTGCTTGGTCGGCCTCAACTCGTCCGACCGCTTTGCCGACTGCGCCTTCGCAGCCTGCTGGGCCTGCACCCATCTCTTAAGGCCTGCCGCTTGTGTCGACAGCACCTGAGGCGCCGGCTCTGGCGGCTCTGTCGGGCGGTTCGGCTCCGGCGTCTGTTTCAAGTAGCTCGGCCGGGCCGGTTCGGTCGCCGACGTCGATTGCCTCGCCCGCTTGGGCTTTGGCGCCTGCGCGGCACGCGTTGGCCGCGCAGGCTCTGTGGCCGAAAGCGCCTGCGTTGTCTCTGTTGTCGGCCGGGTCTGCTCCGATTGGCTCGGCCGGTGTGCCTGGCCGACCATCGCCCGCAAGGACGAGATCGCCTGTGTGATGATCGTCAACAGCGACCGTTGCGGCCGGCTCAGCGTCCCGGCCGACTGCCAGCGAATCGGGCCTGGGCCGGTGTTTATCAGCGGTATTTCAAGTCCGTGTTGTTCTGCCAGTTCAGCCAGTTCAGCGACGTTCGGTTCGGCCTGGACGTGCGGTAGAGGACTGCACGACTCTGGCCAGGGGCGCACGTAACTGCCGCCGGGTCCGAACTGGCACAATGGTAAATCGCTCATGGTGCAACCGCCTTTCGGCCGTCCGCGGACAGCGGCCTGGGGGCCTGTCCGGGAGGCTCGTGTCCCGGCCAGGTGTTCCCGGCTGTCCGCCGCGGCGGTTCATAAAGGCCCAGCGTTGGCACCGGCGACTTATTCGTTTGTAATGATGTTTTTGTTTCTGTCTGCATAAGGTTAGCCTAACATCGGCCTAACGTCAAGTGCCGCGTGAGGGTTTTGTACGGTTTTGGCGACTTTTTTTTTTGGCCTCTGTTCGGGTATGTCGTGCAGCCATCTGCCGGTCGCCTGGGAAGTCGCTATATATTGCGTCTTGTTTTCCGCGGCACCCCATCAGTGGCATTGGGTGTATCGACAGGGGGAAATGGAAGTCTTGACCCAAAAAATACGCGGCATGGACCACGGGGTGTGATCCATGCCGCTTGCTGCATAGCGTTCCGTCCAGTTGGCTTCCGGGGGGTAGGTGGGAGGACGGAACCTTGACGCCTCCCTCAGAAGTCGCCAACAAGCCGTTTTTATGCAGATTCTGCCATGTAAGTCCTTTGTTTACGTTGAAAAACCGTCGTAATCTACGGTTTCGTGCGCTTCTGAGGGAGGCGTCAACCTTACAAAGAAATAGAAAAATCCTCCTGGCCGGGCACGGCTAAGGGCCCGGGCCTCACTGTTTTTGCGAAGGGCTAGCGCAGATCGGGGCCCTCCCCTGGTGAATCATCGTTATCCCTGTTCCGCCGGTGGCGGTTCTCGAGCATCTGGCGCAGGTAGCGGTTCTCCCTTCGCGTGGCCTCCAGATCGAACAGGAGATACTTCACCTGCAATCGCAATTGGTTAAGGGAGTCGTCAAGGGCCGCGCCGACCTGGGGCGCGCTGTGATACACGCCGGGCATCGGCGCTGCCGCCTTGCCCGCGAGCGGGGAGGCGGTGATTGCTTCAATTAAGTCGTTCAAGTCTTTACGAACCGCCGCCTCATCTATGGCAGCCATGGCACTTCTCCAGGTAAAGCTGCGGAAACCGTCTCCAGGAACTCGTGGATCCCGGGTCCGCCTGAGTATCTTTAAGAGCAACCGCCATGCCAGGGGCCGGATAGTGGCTATGCCGCAACATCGGACACGTAACACTCTAATGTAGAATATGTTATATGAGCGGCGGCCCGAAAGGAAAGCTCGGTTGGGTGTGCCGTCTGTGCGGGCATGTTGCCAGAGAACAACATCCGGGCGGCAGTTGTGCGAATGTTTCATTGATCCATTATTCAAAAGCACTTGAAAGCTCATAGACTAATATGGCGGCAATAACGGCAGCGTAATGACTCCCAAAAACAACGATGATGCGTATTGGCAACGTGGATGGCGGACAACTGGATTTCGCGAATCGACGCGTATTGTCGGGCGGGGCTTCCGCGGCGGGGATTCGTAGCCGCGACGGGGCTTTTCTTTGGCCTTGGGGCCGGCAATCTGCGTTTATACTGGTAGGCAGTCGGATGACGACCTTCTGAGATTGGTTCTAATGCAAGCTGCGACAGTGACAGAGATGCTGAAGCTCGTGCTCGCCTCGTCGAGTCCGCAACGACGAATGCTGTTGGCGGAGGCGGGGTACGACTTCGACGTGATTGACCCTCCGATTGAGGAGCCGATGGACCTGGGCTCCGAACTG
>JAUWQU010000355.1 GCA_030610965.1 Phycisphaerae bacterium | reverse complement strand
CGTGTTCGGCTCGTCGATGATCGCCCTGGACGTCCGCCAGGACGGAGAAAAGCGCACCATATTGTTCTCCGGCGACGTGGGGCGAAAGAACCAGCCTATCCTCGAGGACCCGACCACCTTCGAGCGGGCCGACTACGTCCTGATCGAAAGCACCTACGGCGACCGGGTCCACAAGCCCACCGAGGAAGTCTCGGAGGCCCTGGCCAATGTGATCGACCAGACCGCCAAGGCAGGCGGAAACCTCGTCATCCCCTGCTTCGCGCTCGAACGCTCCCAGAACATCCTGTACTACCTCAGCGGCCTGCTCCAGCGCAAGCGCATAGCTCCGATGATGGTCTTCCTGGACAGCCCCATGGCCATCAGAATCACAAATGTCTTCAGCAAGCACCCGGAAATGTACGACGACCAGATGAACAAACGCATCTCCCAGGCGATGTCGCCCTTCAAGTTCCCCGGCCTGACGATGACCCGAACAGTCGATCAGTCCAAGGCCATCAACCGCATCCGCGGCACAGCCGCTATCCTCGCCGGATCGGGCATGTGTACCGGCGGTCGGATCAAGCACCATCTGATCAACAACATCGAGCGCTCGGAGAGCACGATACTTTTCGTCGGCTACCAGGCCAAGGGCACGCTTGGGCGGATCATCTCCGGCGGCGCCCGCGAGGTTCGGATCCACGGCAAGACGCGGGCGGTGCGCGCGAACATCGCCCGCATAGGCGGCTTCTCCGCGCACGCCGACCGCCAGGAGCTCCACCAGTGGCTCTCGACGCTCACGGCCAGGCCGCGCGGCGTGTTCGTCGTCCACGGTGAATCCGAGGCAGCCGAATCCTTCGCCGACTTCCTCCGCGACAAGAACGGCTGGAATGTCACCGTGCCCAAGTACAAAGATACCGTCACGCTGGACTGACAAGAATCTCAACGCGGCGCGAGTTTCGCCCGCAAATGATCAATGCCATGAATGCCATGAATGCCATGAATGCCGCGAATGCCACAAATGCCAGGGAAACGGCGGCCTAAGGCCTCTCCGCCGGTAGATGGCCTCTTGGCATTCCTGGCATTCTTGGCCTCTTGGCATTCCCGGCATTCATCATTTATCCTTCTCGGGCGAAACCCGATGAATATCTGCCATGTCATTACGCGGATGATCCTCGGCGGGGCGCAGGAGAACACCCTGCTTACCTGCGAGGGCCTCCGCGCCCGCGGGCACGAGGTAACGCTCATCACCGGCCCGGCCATCGGGCCCGAGGGCGAACTGCTCAGCCGCGCTCGCGCCGGCGGATACCGCGTTATCGTTCTGGACAGCCTGCGCCGTGAGATACGCCCGGGCCGCGACCGCGCCGCCGCTGCTGAGTTGCGACGGCTGCTGGCCGAGATCGGGCCGGACGTGATGCACTCGCATTCGTCCAAGGCGGGCATCCTCGCCCGACGCGCCGCCGCGAAGGTCGGCGGGATGAAAATCGTCCACACGGTCCACGGCCTGGCATTCCACCGCTACGAGTCCTGGCTGCGCAACCGGCTGTACATAGCCCTCGAGCGGGCCGCGGCCAAACGCACCGACGCGATCATCTCCGTCGCCGACGCGATGACCGCACAGGCCCTCGCCGCCGGCGTGGGACGCGCCGAGCAGTACACCACAATCTACAGCGCAATGGAGGTCGAGGCTTTCTTGCAACGCCCGCGGAAAACCGACAAGGTCCGCGCTGCGATGAAGCTGCCGCGAAAGGCCGTGGTCGTCACGCAGGTCTCCCGCCTGGCAGAGCTGAAGGGCCATGAGTTCATCATCGAGGCCGCCCGACAGATTCCCGACGAACGCGTGTGCTTCTGCCTGGTCGGCGACGGCCGCCTGCGGGGGCGAATCGAGTCGCAAATCGCCGAACTGGGCCTGGCAAAACGTTTCCGCCTGACCGGACTGGTCTCGCCGGACCGCATCCCCGCACTGCTGCACGCAAGCGACATACTCGTACACTGCTCCCTCCGCGAGGGCCTGGCCCGCGCCCTGCCACAAGCCATGCTCGCTGGCCTACCAGTAGTGAGTTTCGACGTGGACGGCGCCCGCGAAGTAGTCGACGCCAATACGGGAATCCTCCTGGCCCCAAAAGACTCGCCCGGCCTGAAACTGGCCCTGGAAACCCTCGCCGACTGCCCGCCCCTGCGTAAGCAACTCGGCGCCGCGGGCCAGGCCAAGTGCCGCGAAATGTTCGACCACAACCGCATGGTCGACCAGATCGAGGCCCTCTACCGCCGACTGATGGGCGACGAACAGTAGTGTCGCATGCCGCTTGGCATATCCCGTTCACTTGGTGACGCCGTGAAGAGGGGCGATAACATTTGTCGGTCGCCCTGGCTACTCTGCTTCATACTTCTGCGTCGGCCCTTAAAGCCGAAAATGGATCGCGCCCCTATTTGCCCATATCAGGCATGCCTTCATATCTCACAACGGATTCCGGCTTGCCGCACAACACAAAGCTGTTATTCATGTGATCGCGTTCATCCAGTCCAATCCGCCTGAACACGTCCGCCCAACTCGAACAGCTACAGTACTCTTTCACCTTGTCATTATTGACCGGCTCCTTGTCCCATTCAGGATGCTCCGCGGCAAATTGCGCGTATACATGCTCGGCATGATCTTCGAACTCCGCGTTGAAAAGGAATGCCCTCTGAATACTCACCAAAGCCATGATACGCGTCATTACAACGTAGTTCGCAATCATCAGAAAAGGAATCAGCGGGAACAGATACCACGGATCCTCGATCCCATCCTCCTTCATCTTTTCGTTGATAACGATCAAGTGCCAGTACTCATTGTCCTGTGCCTGGCGACCCCACGTGACGATGTTGCGGGCCTTCCGCACCAACTCCGGGTTTCGATAGCAGCGCGTCATGCGAGCATATTGCCGGAATTCCCAGGACCGGTATGGGATGCTGGCCAGCATCTCTATGAGTTTGGCCTTGGCTAGCGTAGTCCTCTTCCCGGTTATCAGGTTCATCGACCAAAAGAAAAACCTTGCCGCAAGCGAATAGCGGTATCGCGGCCTTTCTTTGGATGCGGCCTGTTCCTTCTTCAGGTCAATGCTCATGAGTTCTGCTCTCCTTCCGTGTATTTGCCCAACTTGTTATTCTACCTGGGATTCCCCAGGAGAAAAGGCGCCCGACCCTTTTCTCCCCCTCGGCGGAAAATGGCGGATATCGGTTTACGCGGGCCTGTGCGGGGGATATGTTCGCCTCAGCGGCCCGCGGCGTGCGGGCGGCCAGTGGCTTGCGGATGCCTCGCGGCGGGAGAAGGATAATGACTATGACGCGACGGGAATGTTTGAAACGCTGTGGGGCGGCCGGCCTGGGCGCGGCGGTCGGAGCTGCCGCAATGGTCACGTCGGGCGGCTGCGCGGACACCGCCACGGGCCTCGCGACCGAAACCAAGCCGGCTGCGGGCAAGAAGGCCGCGGCCGTTCCGCGCCGGCCCAACGTGCTGTACATCATGTCCGACGACCATACCTCCCAGGCGATCGGCGCTTACGGCAGCCGGCTGGCGAGCCTGAACCCCACGCCGACGATCGATCGGCTCGCCACCGAAGGCATGCTATTCCAGAATGTCTTCTGCGCCAACTCGATCTGCACGCCCAGCCGGGCCAACATAATGACCGGCCAGCAGTGCCAGCGCAACGGCGTGCTGGACCTTTACGGGGTCCTGCCGCCCGAAAAGCAGCACCTGTCCATCGAAATGCGCAAGGCCGGCTACGCGACGGCGATGATCGGCAAGTGGCACCTCAAGGCCGACCCGTCGACGTTCGACTACTACTGCGTAATGCCCGGCCAGGGCGCGTACTTCAACCCGACGCTCTACACCAATGAAGGCGGCGAGCCGGGCAAGGTCCGCATCGACAGCACGCTGACCAAAGACGCCAACGTCCGCCACTTCGAGGGCCACTCCACCGACGTTATCACCGACCTGGCCCTGACCTGGCTCAAGGACAAACGCCCCGCGGACAAGCCGTTCTTCTGCATGCTGCACTACAAGGCGCCGCATGACATGTTCGAGCACCATCCGAGATACGACGACTACCTCGCGGACGTCGATATCCCCGAGCCGGACAACATGTACGATCAGCCGGCCGGGGACTTCGGCTCGGTCGCGACTCGCGGCGAAAACGACGAGTTGATCCACGTCATCGGCTCGTCGATCTCCAAGCGGATGACCCGGCGGAACATGGGCAAGCACATGAAGGTGGACCCCGGCCTGCCCGACCGCGAGTACACCCACCTGGCATACCAGCGGTACCTCAAGAAGTACCTGCGCTGCGTAAAAGGCATCGACGACAACCTCAAACGTGTATTCGCATACCTCGAACAGGCCGGGCTGATGAACGATACGGTGATATTCTATGCCGGCGACCAGGGCATGTTCCTCGGCGAGCACGACTACATCGACAAGCGGTGGATGTACGAGGAGGCCCTCCGCATGCCGCTGCTGGCCCGCTACCCGAAACTCATCAAGCCGAGTGAGCCCAACGACTGGCTGATCAACAATACCGACTTCGCCCCGACGATCCTCGACCTCGCCGGCGTCAGGACGCCGGATTACATGCAGGGCCGAAGCTTCGCGGGCGCCATGGCCGGCGAGGCGAAACCCAAGGACTGGCGCACCGCCACGTACTACCGCTACTGGATGCACATGGCCCACGCACACAACAACCCGGCCCATTTCGGCATCCGCACGGACCGCTACAAGCTGATCTTCTTCTACGGCTGCGACTTCACCGACATCCACGGGACCAGGAAGGTCGAGGGCAAGGACGGCAACCGGTATTACCGCGACACGCCGGTCGCGTGGGAGTTCTACGACCTCGCCGAGGACCCCGCCGAAATGCACAACCGCTACGGCGACCCGAAGTACAGCCAAACCATCGCCGGCCTGAAAAGCCAGCTAAAGAAACTCCGCGAAGACCTCGACGAAACCGACAAGGACTATCCCAAGATCGCCAAGATCATCGAGGACAACTGGGACAAGTAAGGCGGAGCCCGCGCGCGGCCGGGTTACCGCCGCGCGGCTTTGCCTTTGGTATTGTCGGCTTTGAGATTTGGCGCCAGTAGCTTGAGCATTTCCTGCCCGTAACGGCGGCCTAGTTCTC
>JAUWQU010000263.1 GCA_030610965.1 Phycisphaerae bacterium | reverse complement strand
GCAGTGGCGGGGGGACCTTCGGCGCGCCGCACGTGCCGATTATCGCGTCGAACGGGGCGTGCTCCTTCCAGCCCTTGTAGCCGTCGCCGTGGCGGACGCGGACCGTGTCGTACCCCAGCCGGCGGAGGCGTTTGGCTGCGGCGTCGGCCAGGGGCTTGACTATCTCGATGGTGTAGACTCGCGGGGTGAACTCCGTCAGCACGGCTGCCTGGTAGCCGGAACCCGTGCCGATCTCCAGCACGCGCGACTTGGCGGTCAGGTGCAACTGCCGCGTCATCTCGGCCACGATGTATGGCTGGGAGATGGTCTGGTCCTGACCGATCGGCAGCGGGCTGTCCCTGTAAGCCGCGGCAGACATGTTGGGCGGCACAAACTCGTGCCGCGGCACGGCCCGCATGGCGGCCAGGACGGCCTTGTCGGTCAGGCCGTATCGCCTGATCTGCCGGGCCATTGCGTCGCGCTGGGTCTGGCGTGCGGTGAATCGCGGGTGCTTCCACTGCCCGGCCGGGGCGGTGGATGTGGCCGGCTGGGTGGTTGCCCGCGTGGTCGCCCCGTCGGCCCTGTCCCGTGGCGTGCAGCCAAGGCCGGCCAGGGCGAGGGCGGCCCCAAGCGACCACTGCCATACGGCCGGCGCCATCCATTGTCGATTTCGCTTCTTCATGGCCTGTCTCCGGTATTCTCGCGGGCCAGGGCCGCCCACACGGCGATCCTTCGCCCGCACAACATCATTATTGGGCGCCCAGGCGTCCCGGACAACCCACGGAAATGCGAACGCGAGCGCTGGGCAGGCAGTAATGGCCTCGATACAGGGCTCTTCGGCCTGAAAGCCCAGCCCAGCCCAGCCCAGCGTTCTGGGGCCAATGCCTACCTCGCCATCCACTCGTAAAGCTTGTAGTGCTCGCCGTCCATGCCGAGCGATTCGTACGCCGCCATGGCGACACAGTTGTCCTTCTCCACGTAAAGCCGCAGGCCACGAAGCGACTGGTCGGCCTGGACCACGGCCTTCAGATGGCCGTACATGGCCCGAAGCACGCCGCGCCGGCGGAACTCCGGCAGGACGTAAAGCGAGTGTATCCACCAGACCTCACCGTTGCGCCAATCGGACCACTCGCGGAGGATCATCATACAGGCGACCGTCTGGCCGTCGACTTCCGCGAGCATGTAGCGGCCCTTGTTGGCATCTTCGATAAGGGCGCTAACGCCCTTGCGAACGGTGGCTGGATCGAGCGTGATGGCCTCGCTCTCGGAGGCCAGATGGCATTGGAAAGTTGCGATGGCCTCGACGTCTTCGGCGCCGGCCGGGCGGGTTTGAACGTTCAACACGGCTGAACTTCTCCTGTTTGGAACGCTGCGGGCCCCATCGGGGTTCCCAATCCAGCTTATATATCGCTCGTCACAGGTCTGTCCACACCTTCTTGCGGCTATCGGGTTCCGCGGCGAAAAATTTGCCCTTGGCACTAGCGGCGGGTGAAGTAAAGTAGCTTGCGCCTTCGGCTTGGGTCCGCCCAGGCCGGCGGCGAGGAAAGGACGCGCAGTCATGCGGGTGCAGGTGAAGTGTTCGTGCGGTTGGGAGTTCATGGCCGAGGCCGGCCCCGTTGGCCGGACCCTGCAATGCCCGGAATGCGGCCAGGCTCTTTCCGCGCCGGACGCCCCCGGCGCCACCGCGGGGCCCGCGCCCGGCGCGCCGGCGGGGGTTGCTTCCCAGCCGCCGCAGTCGCCGATGGCGCCTCCGCCTGCCGGGCAGTTTATGGACGCGTCGTGGGTATCGCCGGGCACTTACGTGGCTACGCCGAAACCGCCGGCCGGGCTGGCCGTCACGTCGATGGTCTGCGGGATCGTCAGCCTGTTAGGTTGTCCTTGTTGCATAGCGCCGTTGGGAATTGTCATAGGCACGGTTGCGGTGGTCCTCGGCGCCATATCGCTGGCCAAGAAGAGGGGCGGACGCGGCATGGCTATCGCCGGCGTGGTCACCGGGGCCGTCGGGATAGTCATTTCGCTCGGTTTTCTCAGCCTGCAACTCGCGGGTTTTCCCGGGTCCATGTTTACGCCAGGTGCGGGGCCCGGCCCCGCGACCTGGCCGGCGGCGACAGTCTCCTCTGGCGGCCCTTCGCTACCCGGCGAGGCCCCGGACCTGATGACCGGAGACGAGGTCACCGAGGCCCTGACGGGTCCGCTGGATTTGCCCAGGAATGCGGCCAAGGCCGAGGCCGAGCTGCGAATGGCGCTGCTGAGCTACCCGCGCCGCGGACAGGATCCGCTCGAGCTTTACGAGTGCGTGCAGATGTTCCGCCGTTATCTTGCCCGGTCCGGCCTGAGCGCCCCTGCCGACGCCGAGCACGCCGAGATGTTCCGCACCGCCGGCGACGAGTTGATCGACCTCGTCCTGGCCGACTATCGAAAGGCCGGACAGCTCGAGCAGGACGGCGACTGGGCGAAGGCCGAGAAGGCCTACGGGAAGATGCTGGAGTATCTGCCGGACGGCGGCGGCCTGGTGGCCGAAAATGTCCGCAGCCGGCGAGACTGGTGCAAGTATCGTCGCCAGAAAGCGGAGAACGAAGTTGAGGAACCGGGCGTCTATCAGTTTGAGGAGTAGTCGGCCCGCCGGTTCGGACGCGGCCACGTGGAGATGCCTATGCAGGTAATGCTGACATGCGAGTGCGGGCAGGGGCTGCGGACGGACGTGGGCCAGACGGCCATTTGCGTCCAGTGCCCGTCGTGCGGCAATAGTATCACGGTCTGGCCGCCGGCAGGGGCCGCCTACGCGCCGGCCCAGCCCAAGGTCAGCGCCAACGCCGTGGTCGCGCTCGTGCTGGGCCTCTGCGCGCTCGTGCCGATAGCGGGGATACTCACGGCCCTGCCGGCGATTGTGGTTGGCATTATCGTGCTGCGGCGCAAACGCCCCGGACGCGGCTTCGCGCTTGCCGGGGTCTGCACGGCCGTGGGGTCGCTGCTGACGATCCAGGTGGGCACGGTCCTCTACGCCATCATGATTTACACAATGTTTACGCAGACGATGGCGAACCTGACCATGCGCATGCCCGGGCCTGTCCTGGTCTCTCAGCCGATCGCCGTGAACATGCCCGACGAGTGCGCCACAGACCGCCTGGACGCCGACGAGGTTGCCGACGCGCTGTTGCTTGGGTTCGACGTCTATGAAGATGCCAACGCCGCCTCGGCCGCGCTTGCCAAGGCGCGGCTGCTTTACGACTCGCGGGAACTGCCCGGCCACCGGTTCGAGTGTCTCCGGCAGTACAGCCTGCACCTGGCCAGGCGCGGGCGATCGAATTTCGCCGACCCGTCCGACGGTCAAAAGTACGGCTGGACATACGACGAGTTGACCGAACTCGTGCTGGAGAAATACGATCTCGCCGGGCAGTTGGAGGCCGACGGCGATTGGGCGGGCGCCATGAAGGTATACGAGTCGATCGCGGCCGAGGTGCCCGCGGCCGAAAACGCGATTCACGTCAACGCCCTGGCCGGAGTCATGAAGTGCGAGATCATGGCCTCCGACGCGCCGGGAGCCTCGCCGGGTGAGCCCGAGATGCTCCCCCCGGCGGGCGGCACGTTCTCGCCGTCCGGCGAGCCGGCCATTGAGTGACGCCCCGTCCTCGCGCCGTTTGGGCGGCAGCACAATGATGTGTCCGGCGCGTCATGCTCGGGCGGGGGCATAGAATACATGGTGGGAGCACCGTCGAGCCCGGCTCTGGCGGCGCCGGCGGCATCGGCTGGGCCTCTATCGGGAAAGGACACGTCATGGAAAAGGAAATCATTGCCTTGGAAGAGAAGGTGGCCTTCCTCGAAGACAGCATCTCCAGGATATCCAAGGCTGTCGAGGAGATGAACCTCCAGTTGGTCGGCCTGATGAAGGAGGTGCGTAACATTCGTCGCAGCGACGGCCCCATGGACCCGGCCGGCGCCGATGACGTCGAGCGCCCGCCTCACTATTGACCCACCGGCCGTCATGGGCGTTGTGTCCTCGGCAAGTCGTGGTATGATGTGTGTTGGAGTGATGTCGGTAAGGAAAGCCCCATGACAGGAAACGACCATCTCAACGACGCCCTCGGCAAGCTGACGGCGGACATGCTGGCCAGCTACGAGGCCGAGCCGCGGACGCGCCGCATCGGCGAGACGTTCCTGCCGTCGCGCGAGAATATCTACGACATCCTCGATGAAATCCGCGAACTGGTGTTCCCCGGGTATTTCGGGCACAAGCTGCTGACCAACGAGAACGTCGGCTATCACGTGGGCAACCTGCTGGTGCGGCTCGGCGCGGACCTGACCGAGCAGATCATGCACTGCATCTGCACCGGGCACCGCTGCCCGGATTGCGCGGCCTCCGCGCCGTGCAACGACATGCGCGTTTGCGCCGCCGATGCCGAGCGAATGACCACGGAGTTCCTTCAGCGGATACCCGGAATCCGCAGACTGCTGGCTCTGGACGCCCAGGCGGCCTACGACGGCGACCCGGCCGCCAGGAGCATCGAGGAGATCATCTACTGCTATCCCGGGTTTTACGCCGTGACGGTCTACCGAATAGCGTACGAGTTGCACGCCATCGGCGTACCGCTGATGCCTCGGATAATGTCCGAGCACGCCCACGCCGTGACAGGCACCGACATCCACCCCGGCGCGCGGATCGGCGAGAGCTTTTTCATCGATCACGCCACGGGTGTCGTCATTGGCGAGACCACGAAGATCGGCGGGAACGTCAAGATCTACCAGGGCGTCACGCTCGGGGCCAAGAGCTTCCCGAAGGACGAACGCGGGCGAGTGATAAAGGGCCTCCAGAGGCACCCGACCATCGAGGACGACGTGACGATCTATCCAAACGCCACGATCCTCGGAGGCGAGACCGTCATCGGACGCGGCGTGACGGTCGGAGGCAACGCGTACGTTACTTCGTCCGTCGAGGCAGGCAGGCTCGTCCGGCAGGAGAGCCCGCGGCTGGAGGTGCTCGACAAGAAGGTAAAGAGTTCAGATCCGGTCAAACCGGCGTCTTGAGATGCCCCGCGCGGGAGGGTATATTCCATAATTTGGCCCGGAAGGTCGAATTGAAGGATTGGATATAATGGACGTTGACCTGCTGAACCTGACCGACGATTTCTTCGTCAACCTGAGCCTGCAGACCACGCTGCCGTTGCCCCGCAGCCGCGAGACGGTGCTGCAGTTCTACGAAGCCGTGCAGAAGCACTTCCCCTCCATGCGCAGCTTCTACCAGCGAGAGGGAGGCGAGTACGTCCTCGAAGGTGACCGCGAGTCCGGAAGCTATCAGTGGGCCGAGTTGCAGGTCCACCAGCTCTCGGCCGGGTACTTCAACCCGCCCAGCCTGCAGGATGCATACCACCTCCACTCCTGGCTGCTGGAGCGGTGCGTCTATTTCCTGGGCGTAAGCGGGCTGGACGTCGAGGCGCTGGACGTGATGTTCGGCTTCAACCTCGACTACTGCGGCAACCGCGACCAGATCGTGGCCGAGGCGCTGCTGAGCGGCTCGCCGCTGGCCAGCATGGTCAACGACCCCACCGTCCGCGCCGTGGAGACCGAGCCCAGCCTGGTGGTGGCCCTCGACGAACAGTGCCACATGCAGGCCCGGCTGTCGCTGGAGACGCGATCCAGCAGCTACCAGGTCCGCACGGGGCAGTACGAGGAAGAGCCCATCAGCATCTACTTCACCGTTCGGCGATATCCTTCGCCAAGCGACATCATCCGCCTGACCGAATCGTTCGCCCACCAGTGCGAGGCCTGCGAGGAAATGGCTTCGCGGGTCATCGTGCCGAACGTTATCCAGCCCATCCTGACGGCCATCGCATCGAGTCAGTGAGCGCCGCCAGAAGAAGGCCACAGGTCACAGGGGCTGCGCCGTAAGGCGTTGGGCGCTCGCAACCGAAAGCATCCCCGTCATGCCATGTGTCCCTTCACCGTGCGACCGCCCGCAAGGGCCCGCGGTTTGTCAATGTCGGCGGGAGTGACAATCTCGGCCCCAATCGCATGACAAGAGCCCCACCGAGTAGGCAGGGCGGTGACAACCTGGCGCATGACAAGAGCCCCACCGAGTAGGCAGGGCGGCGATATCTCGGCG
>JAUWQU010000435.1 GCA_030610965.1 Phycisphaerae bacterium | reverse complement strand
CGGCGAGATGATGACGCGGTCCGAGTCGGTTCTCGATGATGAACGGTAGCGGCTGTATCCGCCGTATCCCGGGTATCCCGTCGACCGCGAGGAAGATGCCGACGGGTAGAGCTGGATGAGCATCGGGATCAGTTCTCGTGCCGATACGTGCTTCAGCGGTATGATCCGCGTCTCGCGGGCGCCTGCCTTGGTGGCCTTGTCCAGCGATGCGACCATCTCCTCGAGCATCTTCCGCCGACTTTCGGGCGCGCGGATCAGCAGCGTGTTGGTCTGCGTGTCGGCCTGGATTGAGATTTCCGGCTTCTGCCCGTACGGCGTAGGCGGGAGCATGGCCTGGAGCGTCTGGGCCAGCCTGGCCGCATCCGCGTTTTCCAGGGTTATCATGCGAATCGGATCGACGGCCGCGGTCGGCGCCACGTCGAGGGCCTTGATCATATCGGCGATGGACGTCTGGTCGGTATCGCTGGCCGAGACGATCAGCGTGTTGGAGTTGTGGTCCACAGCGATGTTAACGGGGACCGCATCGGCCCCGTCTGAGCGTCTGGACCGGCTGTAGCCGGAGTAGTCCGGGTAGCCGCTGTAACTTCGGCGGGAAGACCCGCCATGGATCTCGCGGAGTGTGCGGGCGAGGTCGTCGGCCTTGGCGTGCAGGAGGACGTACCTTCGCGTGATGGCGGCAGGCTTGGCCTCGGCGGCTGCGATGAGTTGTTCGAGGAACTTCTGGACCTTCGGCCACTCAGCCGGCGGGGCGGAGATCATCAGCGTGTTGGTCGAGTCGTCGGACTCGACTCGGATCGTCGATTTGGTCGTCGACCGCCCGTACGACCCGGGCACTTCGCGCGAGAACATCGCCGTCAACGACGAGGCGATCTTGACGGCGGAACCGGCCTTGAGCTGGAGGACGTGAATCTCGCGGGCGTCCTTGCCATCTTCCTGGTCGAGCTCCTCGATGAGCTTGAGGGCCACCTGCACGTCGCCGGCGGAACCGTTGAGGATAAGGCTGTTGGTCCGCGAGTCGGCGGCGACTTTCACACCCGTCGATGGCCTGCCGTAGCTGCCTCGGCTGGTCAGCGCGCTGGTGACTACCTCGGCCAGTTGCTGGGCGTCTGACGACTTGAGCCGCACGATCTTGGCCGCTCCGCCGGCGGTGCTGGCGGTGTCGAGCTGGAGGACGAGCTTCTCGATAGCCGCCATCTTGTCGGTCGGGGCCGAGACGATCAGGCGATTGGTCGCCGGGTCGGGCACGATCCGCAACGGCGCTGTCGGAGACGAAGAACCCGGCGGTCTGGGCCTGGAACGGCCTGGGGGCGACTGCGAGGAATACGAGGAGCCTCCGACAGCCTGGAGCAGCACCTTGGCGAGTTCCTCGGCCTGGGCGTTCTCGAGCACGAAGACGCGGATGTCGCCGCCGTCGGCGTCCTCGGCGCCGCCGTCGAGCTTCTGGACCATCTCCTTTGCCATGGCGACACGGTCGCTTCGGCCCATCAGGATGATGCTGTTGGTCCGTTCGTCGGCCGTGGCCGTGACGGTCTCGTCGGTGGCGGCGGTCTTTACCACGCTGTACCGGCCTGTTTTCGGATCGCGCACGTAGCTGCGATTCTGAACGCCGAACAGCCTGCCGATGATGTCAGCCACGGTGCGCGCGGATGCTCGCTTGAGCGGGTAGGTCTCGATGACCTTTTCGGCGGTGCTCTTGGCGTCGACTATCTTGAGGAATTCCTGGATGCGGCGGATGTTCCGGGCGCTGTCGGTGATGACTATCCCATTGCCCTTGCTCAGCGGCGAGATTGATCCCCAGGTCGAGACCATCCGCACGACGGCCTTCGATGCGGTGCCTGAATCCATCTGCGCCAGCGGGATGACCACCGTTACGACCTCGCCGGGGCGGACTTTCTCCATCTCCGCCAGCCCGGGCAGGATCGTCGTCTGGTTGGGAACCTGGGTGACGGCGACCACGCGGAAGTACCTGTCGGTCTCGACCAGCCAGAAGCCCTTCATGGCCAGCAGCAGGTTCAGCGTGTCGAACGCATCTTCATACGTGTACGGGGTTCCGTCGGCGAACGTCAGCTCGCCCTCAATGGCGACGTCGCCCAGGATGGGCTTGCCGGCCTTCTGGGCGAACCATCGCACGGCGTCGTTGTAGGGTATTCCGGCAAACTGGAACTGCACCGTCTGCTCGCTTCGGGGCTTTGGCTTTGGCTGCGGCTTTGGCACCGGCGCGCCGGCTGACTGGGTAGTCGGCTGGGTAACAGGCTCCGGCGCGGTCTGGCTGGCGGGCTGGCTGGCGGGCTGGGTAGTGGGCTGGGTAATGGGCACGGGCTTCGGCGCGGGCGCAGTGGCCGGAAGAGTTGTCGGATTCGGCGCCTCAGCACCTGACGCCGCCGGTGCCCATATCGCGGCCCACGGCAGGCAGGCGCACGCCATCGCAGTCAATAACCAACGTCGCATCTTGTACGTCTCCTCGAACCGATCTATCTCGCGCCGAGCGCAATGCCGGCGCATCCCGGCAGACAGCGCGCAAGTGGCGCGGGATCAGCCAAGTACTTCATCGTTCGGTCGGGTCGGTTTTCTTGACACTATCGGCCGGCGCGGTCTGGGGCCCCGGCCGGATATGCTCCGGCAACATGCCTGCCGGGAGTCTTCGTTTGTCCGTCAGGTTCTCTCCCAACTCGACGGCGAAGTACTCTGGGCCCACCTTGAGGATGACCCGGCTGGGGGAAAGGAGTTCCGGGTTCGCCTTCGAAGGCATCGGCCGGTAGTCAACACATGCGATAACGCCGCCGCCGAGGGTATCGCCCGCCTTGTACGAACGAATCTGGCGAGTGGCGCTGTCGGTGACGAGCACTTCCTGATCGTCGGTCCAGTCCGGCAGGCCGACGACGCGGAAACGGCTCGGGCTGGACGGAATCGAGGCCGTCGGAGGAGAAGGCGCTGGGGGTTGCCCCGGCGACGCCGACGCGACCGGCGGCGGAGGCGGCGGGGTTGGGGGGCGCTGTATGTAGGGCCTCATCAGGTCGCGGACCGCTATGGGCTCGTAAAGCTCTCTGGTCGCGGTGTCGAGCATTACCGGGGCGGTTGTCGGAACCTGGTCGGTGACCATTTTGTCCTCGGGCTTGAGGTCCATCACCGGCGTGACGTATCGGACCTGGAGGTTCACCTCGTTGTTCTTTGGCACGGGCGTGATGGACATCTGGTCCAGACGGTGCAGGTGGGGCTCGGTCTCCAGCAGGTAGAGAAAGTCGATGATGTTCTTGAGCCCGCCTCGCACGCGAATGGCCCGGCCCAACTCGCGGTAGACGCCCTTTACCTGCGAGCCATGCACGGGCTGAACCGACAGCCTCTCGGGGTTAAGGCCCGCCCGCTCGACCAGCGCAATCAGCGTCGCGGCAAGCTTGGCGCTGGCTCGCAGCTCGTCCGCATCGTAAGTCAGGGCCGCCCAACCGCGAAGGCTGTGGGCGCGATTCTCGCCCTGTGCGTTCTTTAGCTGAAGCTCCGCGTACTCCTTGGTGAGCCCGACGCGGTCTTCCTCGTAACTCGCCAGCCGGCCCAGGTAGGCATTCCTCACCAGCACGAAACCCAGGCCCGCGATAATGAGCGTGCCGGCTACTCCGCTGAGGATTTTCTCACGTCGAGTCATGCGCGCGAATCTCGCAATGGATACTCACATCTCAGTTCAGTTTCTCCAGGAAATCCCTGAAAGGGCCGTATTCATCCCGCTCAAGCTTGCCGCTGCGGTTCTGGTCGAAGTAGCGGATATACTTGCTCTCCCTGATGTACTGATAAGCGCCGGAGGCCTCTCGCCTGTCGAGCCTGCCGTCTTGATTCCGATCGCATTTGGCCAGGATTTCCTTCCGCAGTTCCTGCGCTATCGCCGGCGTAAGAACCCTTTTCGAGAACCTTCGGGGAAATCGGCCAGTGCCGGAAGGTGGCGAAGGCGCGTCAGCCGGCGGAGTCGGCGCGGGCGAAACCGTGGCCGGCGCGGGCGTAGGCGGCACGGGCGTAGACGGCGCGGGCGTAGACGGCGCGGGCTTGGCGGCGGCCGCTCCGGCCAATTGACGGATCGAATCGTCGTCGGCGGGCCTGGCCGCGGGCTTGGCGGCGCCGAGGTCGATGTCCATGTCGGGGTCGATGAAGACGCGGATTTCCGCGCTGTAAGGATAACCGTATGGGTTCGGCGTGGTCGTCAGCCCGCCAGGCTGGAACTTGTATCCCGCCTCGGCCAGACTCGCCCCCAGGTCCGTAATGATCTTGCTGTCCCGCGCCTTGACCTGGAATGACATGGACCCGTCCGCGGCGGTTTTGAGTCCGCTGACGTAGGCGTCCGGCGCGCCGGGGAACAGGCAGGAAAGTTGCGCCCAGTGCGACAGCCAGTCCCTGCGCTCATCCTGCCACTTCTGGAGCGCCTTTACCTGCTTCTCGATGTGCTGAAGGCTCTTAAGATTCTCCCTTTCCTCGCCGACCTTCTGGCGGGCGGCCGCCACGGCGGCCGTTTTCTCGGCCACCTGGATGGCGCCCGCCGTACCGCCGGCCCCGCCGGCCAACCGCAGCCCCGCGGCCGCGGCTATG
>JAUWQU010000276.1 GCA_030610965.1 Phycisphaerae bacterium | reverse complement strand
AGTATGAAATCACGATATTGGGCAAAATCCAAAATCCCCCTTGCCTCCCGGCACGATTGGCCGATAGAATGTATTCAGAGGATTACGCATGATCCGTCGGCGAGACAGCTTGGCCTTGGCATTGCTTACCGGGCTATTGCTGCGCTGACGGATCGCGGCCCTCTTTAGACATGAAACTGAAGACGGCCCCGCGGTCCGGAGAGGATCGTGGGGCCTTTTTTGTTGACAAGCGGTGAAGGAGAAACACGTGGCCAACAGCGTGCCAAAATACGTAGCGCCCCAGCCGATCGACCTGCCGGACAGGCAGTGGCCCGATCGGATGATCCGAAAAAGCCCTGTCTGGTGCTCGGTCGATCTGCGGGACGGCAACCAGGCCCTGCCCAATCCGCTGGGCCCCGACCAGAAGCTCGAGTACTTCAAGCTCTTGTGCGACATAGGCTTCAAGCACATCGAGGTGGCGTTCCCCTCGGCCGGGCGGGACGACTTCGGCTTCACTCGCCGGCTTATCGAGCAAGGACACATCCCCGACGACGTGTTCATCATGGGCCTCACCCAGTGCCGCAAGCACTTGATAGACAAGACGTTCGAGGCCCTCGCGGGAATCCCGCGGGGAATCGTCCACGCTTACTGCGCCACAAGCGATCTGCACATGCAGCAGGTCTTCGACCTGTCCCGCAAGCAGACCGTTGACATGGTCAGTTCGGCCGTGGGACAGATCCGCGGCCTGGCCGATGCCATGGGCGACAGCGACATCCGCTTCGAGTTCTCGCCGGAAGAGTTCACGGACACCGACATCGACTTCGCGCTGGAAATCTGCCAGGTGGCTTTCGAGCAATGGGGCAAGGCCACCCAGGACAAGCCGATGATCCTGAACCTCCCAGCCACCGTCGAACGCAGGCCGCCGAACCACTACGCCGACATGATCGAGCTGTTCATCCGCAAGTTCCCCAGCCGCGAGAAGGTGCTGATAAGCCTGCACGCCCACAACGACCAGGGCATGGCCGTGGCGGCGACGGAACTGGCGCTCCAGGCCGGCGGCGACCGCGTCGAGGGCACGCTTTTCGGCCACGGCGAGCGGACCGGCAACGTGGACATCGTAACGCTGGCCAACAACCTGTACTCGCGGGGAATCGATACGCACCTTGACTTCAGCCAACTCAATAACGTGGCCAAGACCGTCGAAAGGCTCACGGGCATGCCCGTCTACTACCGCCAGCCTTACAGCGGGCAGTACGTTTTCACGGCCTTCAGCGGCTCGCACCAGGACGCGATTAGAAAGGGCCTCCATCGGCTCAGCGAGGCCCCGGACAAGTTCGGCGCCCAGTGGAAGGTGCCTTACCTGCACGTGGACCCCAACGACCTCGGGAGACAGTTCGAGCGGCTCATCCGAATCAACAGCCAGTCCGGCAAGGGCGGCGTTGCCTGGGTGCTGGAGCAGGACCACGACATCGAGGTTCCAAAGGCCATGCATCTCGAACTCGGCGAGGCCGTGCAGAAATACTCCGACGAAGTCGGCCGGGAAATATCAAGCCAGGAGGTGCTCGACATCTTCCAGAAGGAGTTCGTGGAGCCCGAGGGGCCCTTCTCGCTGATTGGCTACTGGCCCCGCCCGGACGAGGCCAACCCGACTGTTGTGCATGGCGAGATTCGGGTGATGGTCGATGGCGAGCCCAAGACGGTGACTGCCGACGGCAACGGCCCGATCTCGGCGTTCGTGCATGGCCTTGAGAAACTGGGCGCGGCGGGCTTCCAGGTGGACAACTACCACGAGCAGGCGGTCGGCAAAGGCGCGGACGCCTACGCCATGGCATACGTGCCGTTGAAGCTGCCCGGCGCGGGGATCCTGTTTGGAGTCGGAAAAGACCCGAACATAACGCAAGCGGCCGGACGGGCCATGATCGCCGGGCGCAACCGCATGATCCGCCAGGGGAAAATCCCCCTCGGCCAATAGGGGCAATACCGCGCCGGCGCGCAGACCACAACACGACCGACGGCTTCGGCGCTGCAACTACTCCCGCTAAACCGCGACAGTTGCGGCCAGGATGTGCTGCCGCGCTGGCCAGGAGCCCCTCAGGACTCTGGGCGAACCACGTTCTCGGCCTTCATGCCCTTGGGCCCCTGAACCACTTCGAACTCCACTGCTTCTCCTTCGCTCAGCGAACGAAAACCCTCAGCCTTTACGGCCGAGTAGTGGACGAAGATGTCATCGTCTTGACCTTCGATCCGTAGGAATCCATAGCCCTTTGCATCATTGAACCACTTGACCGTGCCTTTGGGCATACCACGTACCTCCCACAGCAAGAAACACAGAGAACAGAAATGAGACGGAGATTGAAATGCTGGACGAGACTGCCCTGGCGACAACCGGCCGCAGAACGAACCCGCCGAGACACATACGATGTGACCTTGCTTTACTCAACTGACATATCCTGGACACCTTCCCACCCCAATGCGGCATCCATACGCAAAACTGACGAAGCGACGTGCATACACCAATTACGATGTGTTATAAGTACGCATACTAGGATACCGCGCAATTCCCGAACACGCAAGCACGAATTTCGCACCTGGGAAATTCACCTTCGCGGCGTCCAAAGCCATCACCCAAGCGGCTTTAGCACCATGCCGGTGGCGATTTTCGGGTAAAAATACGTGCTCTTATGCGGCATGGAAGCGCCTGCCAGGGCAATGGCCTCGACGGCTTCGATGGCTATGCCCTTGAGGCAGACGGCCAGTTGAGCCCGCCCGCGTCGGCAAGCTTCGATGGCCTCGGCTATGCTCGCGGTGTATTCCACCGTCGGCGGCCCGCCCGCCGTCCATTGCTTCAAGCCCTTGTCGATAATGAGCGTGCTGATGACCGCCGAAGGCAGGGCCCGCCATGTGTCGCTTTCGTCCGGCGCCGCGGCCGCCATGGCCTCCGGCCGGACCAGAGCGGCAAGCCACAACTCGGCCCCGGTGCCGGAGATAAAGGCCATCGCGCTGGGCGAGGCGCCCTCGAGCAGCTTATCGAGCCCAGCGGCGCCCATGTCGGCCGGGCCGAGTTTCTTCCACGAAAACTCCGGCAGCGACTCGGCGAGCTTCTCGACAGACCCGGCCGGGTCGAGATCGGAAAACAGCCGGTGCGTCGGCAGGATCAGCAGGCCCGGATCGTCCTTGGCGACCAGGGCGAACATCACGAAGTTCGCCTCGTTCTCAGCCGGAATCTCGCCGGCTTCATTGAGTTGCTTGCGATAGCTGAGCGCCGTGGTATAGCGGTGATGGCCGTCGGCAATGAAGACCGGGACGTCGCCCAGCACTCGCGCAATCGTGGCGATCGAGTCCGCATCGTCGATCGCCCAGAGCTTCTCGGTGACGCCGTCCAGCTCGCCAATGGCCTGGGGCTCCCGCGAGGCAGCGCCGGCGAGGATCTTGCCGACCGCCCCGCCGGCATCTTCGTAAAAGCCGAAGATCGGCGAAAGCTGCATCCGCGTAAGCTGGGTGAGCTTGAGCCGGTCGGCGATCGGACCGGCGAATGTGTGCTCGTGCGGGATCACGTCCTCGCCCAACTCCGTGGCACGCACACCTGCGATCATGCCGCGGCGAACGTACGTCCGGCCGGACCAGGTGTACGTCTGCTCGTAGACGTAAACGCACGGCTTGGCGTCCTGTCGAAGCACGCCGCCGGTTTTCCACCCTTCCAGCCGCTGGGCCGCCTGCTCGTACTCGGCGTCCGGGCCGAGCTGCTTGGGCGGGACGTGGGGCAAATCCACGGCCACGATATTGGCCTCGTTGCCCCTGAGAAGGCGATCCTTGTCGGCACCGGTCAGCACGTCATAAGGCGGGGCGATGAACGGGCCGATGTCGCCGCCCGGGAGCCCAACGTATCGCCATCCCCGAAACGGTTTGATTTTCATCGAGATTCTCCGTCAAAGACAAGTCGATACGATACCCGCCGACGGCCGGCGTTCAAGCAGAACATGAAAAGGGAACGGACGCACGGCAACGATGGCCGCGCCACGAGAATGCGGTTGCCATGCAAAAAGGGGCCGGGAAGCCTCGCCGCCCTGCTTGTATCGGGCGACAGAAGGTTACCGACCCCTTCTTGTCCCGGCCTTGAATGCGAAGCTACTTCTTCAGCACGTCCTCAAGGGCCATGACGGTGTAGCAGGTGACCAGCGTGGGGCTGCCCTCGTTCCATCGGTCGGCCTCGTTCGTCCACGAGCTGTCGGTCTGGACAAGCTGGACGAGTTTGTCGACCAATTCGCCGCGCCAGTTGTGCTTGGTCTCCGGATCCTTGAAGTCGGGGATCTCGTCGCGACCCAGGGCCTGAAGAGCCCGGGCGTAGACCATGTAGTAATAGTACAGCCCTTCCTTGGACTGGTCGTTGGGCATGTTGGGGTTCGAATCCAGCCGCCAGTAGTGGCGGATCCAGTCGTACGCGGCCCGGACGCGCGGGTCGTCCTTGCCGACGCCGGCGTAGAGCATGCTCTTGAAGCCGGCATAGGTCATCGAGCCGTAGCTCCGCATGCCGCTGCCGGCAGCAGGCCCGGCCTTGGAGGTGATAAGGTCGTAGACGAATCCGCCGTCGTTGGAGCCTTCCTTTGCGTACGGCATCGGGTTGGACTCGCTGCGGTTCTGCAGGCGGGTGAGGAAACCCACCGCCTTCTGCATGGCCGGGTCATCGGCCGACATGCCTGCGCCGTGCCATGCCTCGATGGCAAACTGCATCACGCTGAGGTTCGGCTCCTTGTTGCTGCCGTAACCGATGCCGCCGACCTTGTGATCGCCCTCGGCGATTATCTCGCCGTCCGGAGACTCCTGCCCGGGCACAATCTGGATGCCTTTAAGGTATTTCACGCCGCCGTCCATCGCGCCCTTGTACTGCGGGTCATCCGCGGCCACCATAGCCATGATCGCGATGGCCGTCGTGTAGGCCGGCCGGCCCTGCTTGGGATCGAAGATCGCGCCGTCAGGCTGACAGTACTTGAGCATCACCTCGAAGGCCTGCTTGACAACCGGATTGTTGCGGTCGAAGTCCGGATGGCCAAGCAGGCACTTGAGCACAAGGCCCGTCACGGCGGGCTTCATCACCCCGCCGCCGAAGCTCCACCCGCCGTCGGCCTCTCGCTGGCTCAGCAGATATGAAATCCCGCCGTTGAGCATCGACTGCACCTTGGCGAGCCGCTCGGCATCCAGGGCTTCCGTCGCGGCCTTGGGCGTCGAAAGCTCCATCGAGATCGCCCCGCTACCGAGCGAGTTGTCCGAAGCCTTCTTGGCCGGGGTATTCTCCGACTTGTCCTGGCAGGCCGTGATAGATACCGCCAGCAAGGCCGCGACCGATACGCTTACGAGTTTCTTTAACATGTTTCCACTGCTCCTTAACCCAAAGGGCTGCTCATCTCACAACAACGTCAAATGCGCGCGGAATCGAATTGTATCTACATTAATCGCTGCAACGGGCGAGCCACAACTGCTTTTCAGGCACAATAGAACTCCAACTCATTGTTTGTAAAGCATTTGGGTGCGCCGCCGGAGAGCCGGGCACGATGCGGAACCCCCACCGATTCGCACATGGTTTGTGCAACACTGCCCCTTTACTGTTCGTCGTCGGCGCTTCCCACGCCGAGTTGGCGGAGCTTGTTGCGAAGCGTGTTACGATGCAGGCCCAGTAGATCCGCGGCGGCGGACTGGTTGCCGCGGGTCTGGGCAAGCGCCCGGCGGATGAGGGCGATCTCCAGCGGTTCGATGGCCCGGGCGTACTGGCCCGGGCCTGTCGGCAGCGCGTTGAGGTAGGCCGCTACGGCCTGGTCGATCCGGTTGGCGATGCTCCCGGCCCCGCCGGCGGCGTTTCTCACGGCCGTGGGAAGGTGCCGGGGCAGAATAACGTCGCTTCCGCAGACGATGGCGGCGTGTTCGATGGCGTTTCGCAACTCTCGCACATTGCCGGGCCAGTGGTGGGCCTTGAGCATCTCT
>JAUWQU010000027.1 GCA_030610965.1 Phycisphaerae bacterium | reverse complement strand
AGTTCCTGGCCAAGCTCGCCTCGGACCTGCACAAGCCCGACGGCCTTACGGTTATATGGCCTCAGGACGTAGACCGCGTCCTTCCACCCCTGCCGGTGACAAAGCTGTGGGGGCTCGGAGCGGTTACTGCGGACCGGCTGGAGAAACTGGGGATCAGGACGATCGGCGACCTGCGACAGAGGCCGATGGAGTTGCTCAAGAAGCATCTGGGGTCCGACGCCGAGCGATATCTGAACCTCGCCCGCGGCCTGGACGACCGGCCGGTGGTTTGCGACCGTGAGGCCAAGAGTATCGGGCATGAGCGGACGTTCGAGGTCGACGTAACCGAGCCGGATGAGATCCGCCGCGTCCTGCTGGATCAGGTCGAGCAGGTGGCCTACCGCCTACGCAGGCATGGGCTTTACGCACGTGGCCTGTCGGTGAAGATCCGCTACGGCGACTTCAAGACCATCAGTCGATCCGTGACGCTGGAAAGTCCCACGGACATCACGGCCGAGCTTTGGCAGAAGGCACGAGGGCTGTTTGACGACTGGACGTTCCAGCCCGTCCGACTGATCGGCGTGACGGCAGAGCGGCTGACCGAGTCACAGGGCCAGATGAACCTGTTCGCAAACTCGACCAGGGAACGCCAGAAGAACCTCGACATGGCAACCGACCGGATCAACGAAAAGTACGGCAAGGGGTCGATCAAGCGAGGCGGGGTAGGATGATCCGTGGACGCATGAGTTCGATCCTGGACATTGACTTGGACTACTTCAGCCTCGTGCGGAATCCGATCCAGCGGCTCGAGAAGCTGCTGAAATGGGGCGGGTGTCCGGTTGCCTTCATTGTGGAGCAACATCACCACGCGTTCACTCGCTGGAAGGGCCGCGTTCGACACGGGACTCTGGCGCCTCCATCGCATATCCTGCACGTCGACGAGCACCATGATATGATGGACGTCAAGAAGAATGCCAACATTGCCAACTTCATGTATCACGCAATGCGAATCTGGCCACGATGTCGTGTCCACTGGTTGACGGAGGAACCGATGGACAGCCCTCGAATCTGGCTTGGGGATGACACCTGGGAGTCGCTGGCCCAACGGTTTAGCGTGAGCCCACGCAAGCCTCGCAGATGGCCCAAGCCTGATCTGGTCTCCGTATGCACGAGCCCCCCATTCCTTGACGAAGATCTTCGGCGGGGCCTTCTCGAAGTGGCCCATTGCTGGACCGCTACCGTGGCCCCAGCCCCTATCCCACCTTCATGATCGCCTCGATGGCCTCTTGCTCGTCCTTCTCGGCATAGATTTCTGTGACGGCAGTGCTGTTGTGCCCGAGGCCATGGGTTGGGCTCCAGACGCGGGATATTGCCGCATTCACCCCAGCAGATAGACTTATGGGCTCCGTGGCCCACGGCCGGCCAGGTCCGGCAGGCCGATCCCGAGCAGGAGCCGTCGGAGATGTAGTGAAGACCTTGGCCGTCGCCGGACGGCAGATCAAGGACTTACGTTCGTTTTGGCCCCGAACTGCGAAAGTTGGGTTAAACGAGATCCCTTCCTGATCTCGAGCCCTGTCAAGATCGGGTCCTGCTCGCTGAAGCGGGCAAGCCTCAACAGAAATGGCTACTGGCTGCTGCCCGCAGGCCCCACCGCGGGCCTGCCCACGCTGACGTAGTGGAAGCCGAGGTCGGCCATCCACTGAAGGTCGTAGAGGTTTCGCCCATCGAAGATCACCGGCTCTTCGAGCGCCTTTCTCATCCGGCCGAAGTCCGGGCTGCGGTACTCGGGCCATTCCGTGCAGACGATCAGGGCGTCGGCCCGCGGAAGGGTCTCGTACATGTGGCGACAGTAGGTGACGTCTTTCTCGCCCAGCTCCGTCCGCGCGTTTTCGAGCGCCTGTGGGTCGTGGACGGCCAGGCTCGCGCCGGCGGCAAGGAGCTTGGCCGCAAGGTCCACCGCGGGGCTCTCGCGGACGTCGTCCGTGCCGGCCTTGAATGCCATTCCCCACATCGCGAACTTCCGGCCAGCCAAGCTGTCGCCGAAATGCCGGCTGATGCGCCGGAAGACATACTCACGTTGGCCTTCGTTGACGGAATGGACCGCCTCCACGATCCGGCTGGGCAATCTCGGCGGCGCGGCCGAATCTGATCAGAAGCTCAGCCAGGTTACGCAACGAAGCAGACTGACGCTTCTCCGCTGTCAGCTCAATCCTGAGTCGAGCTCAATGTCCTCCTCAAGTCCTTGACATGCCCCGCCGAAGAGTTCTGGCTGTCACAAGTTGTGTTTACCGGTCGCGTACGAGAAGCGGGGCGGCCGATTTCGTGTCGGTCGCCCCGCGTTGTTGCCGGTCTGCTGAATTTGCCCTTCCGCTGGAGGCTGAAGCATTCCGTCGTTGGGGAAGCTATTGTTGATCGGGGCCTATGTCGGCTTTTTCCTCTCGTACTTGAGCTTCACCGGCCCATCGACGCCGTCCGAGACCTCCACGAATACCGTGGCGGCCAGGCTGTCGATCCGGGTGAGGATGCGGATAGTGTCCCCGTTGGAGAGCGTGGCCGTCCTGATAAGCTTTTTGCCCTCGACGGTCCACGTGCCCTCGGACTCCTTGTCGAGAGGCAGGTCGAGCTTGTACTGACGGTGGTACATCGTGAGTCCCGCGTTGCCGGCCGGCTGGGTGGAGGTGGAGGGCGATGTCGTGGGCTTCTGGCGAAACTCGCGCATCACCAGTGTGCCATCGGCCTTGAACTCCCGCTGATAGCCCACGGGCCCCAGTTCCGACTGCCGCTCCCACGTTCCGACGAGCTTGGTCTTGGTGGCCGCATCCTTGTCCTTTGCCGTCGGCTGAGGGGGCTGGTTATTACCGCAGCCGCAGGCCATGACCGCGGCGCACGCGAGAGACAGGGCGATTGTCAGCTTCCGCATGGGATCTCCATACTTCTGTTCTGAAAAGAAGGTCCTAGGTCCTAGCTCTTAGGTCTTAGGGTGGCAGAGCCTTGATCCGGCTCTTGCCATCAGCCAAGAACTTCCGCTGGCGCGCCCTAGGACCTAAGACCTTGGACCTAAGACCTTTTCGTGTTTTCGGGTGAACCGAAGGTTCATGTGCGACTGCTCACTAAACACTCATCCACTCACCAAAGCAAATCCAAGCCGTTTTTTTGGCAGCCGGCACCCACCCGGCCGCTGCACAGTGCCGGGATGCCAGGGTCTACTTTCCCCGCTCAAGGGCTTTGATGGCTTGCTCTGCCATGTCTTTTACCTGCCGAGCATCCGGCGATACCGGCCTGTTGGCTGCTTCCATCGCCTCGACGATGTTGATGGCGGCCTGGTGATGCCAGCGCGCCAGGTCGTTGTGGCCGCAGGCGGACTCGGCCATGGCCAGGTGGTAGTGGTTCTCGGGGGCCTGAGGGTTCGCCCTGACGGCCTGCCGCGACTGCACGCATGCCTGCTCGTACTGGCCCCTGAGGTACGAGAGCCAGCCAAGCGTATCCAGGAATGTGGAATCCCGGGGCACCTTTGTGAGGGCCTCGGCTACCAGGACTTGTGCCTCGGCCAGTTTGGCCGAGTCCTTGGGATGGAGGCGAAGGGTGGCGTAGGCGAGGTTGTTGGCCGCGGCAGGGAGCTTGCTGGCCTTCCACACCTGGCGGTATAGTTCCAGGGCGAGCGCCAGGTTGCCGGCGTACTCAGTGCAGATGGCTTGGCTGAGCAGGATGCTCGGGTCGCCGATTTCCTTCTTGGCGGCCTCGGCGAAGAGTTCGGCGGCCTTGGCGAAGTCGCGCTTTTCCTGGCATATCTCGGCGGCCAGCAGTCGGCTCAGCGCGCAGTCGGCGGGCTTCAGGAGATCCCGTATCTCCTGGCGGGCATTGGGGTCGGTTTCGCTTCGGAATGCAATGGCGGCCGCCCACTGGCACGTGGGCCTTGCCTGGAGCGCTTGCCTTGCCCATGTTATGGCAAGGCGAGGCACGCCGATCCGCAGGGCAAGCGAGGCCTTCAGAAGCGTCTGGGCCTCCTGGGAGCCCTTGGGGTTTGTCGGCGCGGTGGCAGCCAACTCCGCCGCCATGCCCTTGCCGAGGTTCATAATGCTTGGGATATTGGCCATCGCGGCCTTGGCGCCCTCCGGATTGCCCATAATCACTGACACCAGGAGTCGATCCGGGGCGAGTGCTCGCGGGCCGTCCTTGCCGATCTGCTTCTCGATCGCGGCCAGGCGGTCCAGCCAGCGGGCCTGGGCGGCGGCATCACCGTCGCCGGGAGCCAGACAAAGGGCAGCCAGTGTGCTCAGCGGGTCGGCCTTGTCCGCTTCCGGGAGCATCTCCGCCGCAACCTGGGGCTGTTCGGTGGACAGCAGGGCCGCCAGAATCCGCCATGGGGTCTGCTTGGATTCCCGGGCGACCTGCAAAGCCAACTCGCGGGCACCCGCCTGGTCGTTGGTCTCCAGCATCGCCTGCAAGACCATGAACGAGGTATCGGGGGACACTCTCTGCATGCCGAAACGGCCCGTGAAGGTTCGGTAGGCCTTGACGGCCTCGGCGGGTCGCCTGGCTGCCAGCAGGACCCGCATTTCCTCGATCAGCACGCCCTGGATGCCGGGCTTGGCCTGGGCGAGCGCCTGGAGGATCGCCAGTTTGGCATCCACGCCGTCGGCCATGCGGGCCAGCAGCACCTGGGCGGGAATGTACTCGTTGGCGAATTGCGGAACGACCTGGAGGGACTGCGTGGCGGGCTCCCGCTTTCCCAGCAGGGCAAATGCCTGTCCCAAAGCCATTCGCACCTTAGGGTTGTCGCCGTATCTGGTGCCGGCAATCTTCAGTAGGCATTTGACTGCCTGGTCGTGCAGTCCCCATCTGGCGAACAGGCCCCCCTGCTGGAAGAGCGCTACCGATGCCGCGGCCGGTCCTGCGTCTTCGAGCTTTCGGAGCACCGCCAGGGCCTCTTCGAAATGATGCTGGTCATCCAGCGCCCGCGCAAGATCAATGCTCAGTTGGTGATTCTGAGGCTGAAGCTCGATAGCCTTTCGGTAGCAATCGGCCACCTCGTCGAGCCGGTCCGCGGCCCGCAGGACCACCGCCCGAGCCTGGTGGATCCTTGGATCGCCGGGGACCAGGCCCTGGAGCTGGTCACAGGCGGCCAGCGCCTTGTCGTATAGCTTCATAGCGAGGAATGGCTCGACGCTTCTCTGCAAGCGTGCAATGTTCTTCTGCTGGATCGCATCCTTGGTCAGAGCGTCCAGGACGGCCTCGGCCTCCTGGTTGCGCTTGGCGCCGACGAGGATTTTGACCCTAGCCATGACCGCGCTGCTCTGAAAGGCCGGCGTCGCGGCCAGTCGATCCAGTTCGGCCAGTGCCGGGTCGATCTGGCCCGTGGCGGCCAGGGACTGGGCAAGCATCAGGCCAGCCTGTAAGCGGATATTGTCCGTGACCTCGGTGCTTTGGGACACGGGCCGAAGGATTTCCGCGGCCTTGTCGAATTTCCCCTCCCTGGCCAGAGCCAGCCCCACCGCGATGCTGACAAACTCCTTCCTGGCTCCCGGAAGGCCGGCCATCCTCTGCTCGATCGCGTCGGCGCTGCCGGAGCGAGCCAGGACGGCAGCCATCCCGAGATACGTCAACATGCGATCCGGGGCCGACTTGATCGCAAGGCCCCACTGCTCCAGGGCCCGGTCCTGCTGGCCCATGTCCAGCAGGGCCCTGGCCATCAGGAGGCGGAGGTCAACGTCCTCTGGGGTCTTGGCCAGTTGGTCCTGACAGAACTTGACGCACTGATCCAACTGGCCGCTGGCCAGGTACGGAAGGGCCGTGGCCATCGCGGATTGCTCGTAGCCGCGGGCCTGCTCGAGCACCTTGCCCATGTCGACGGGTTGGCCCTTGATCAGGCGGATCTGAAGTCGCAAGGCGTCGGCCGCCGCGGTGGGCACGCTCATCGAGTCCAGAACCCGGGCCGACTCATCGAGATCCCCGCTGTCCAGCAGCGCCCTGGCCAGGACAAGCTGGTATTCGACGTTAGTCTTGTCCAGATCGACCGCCAGGCGATACTTGTCGATCGCCGGCAGGGCGCGGCGTGTGGCTGCGCTAACCCGGCCCAGGTAGTACTGGGCGGCGGCGCTGGCGGGATTCCTCTGGAGTTCCTCGGCCAGAAGCTTCTCCGCCTGGGGCATCCGGTCCACGGACATGCAAGCCCTGGCCACTGCCATGCGGGCCTGCGAGGTAGTCGGGGTGATATCCGCCGCCTTCAGGGCCGCCTTCCGGGCTGCCTCCTTATCTTGGAGCATCAGATAGCCCCGGCTGACCACCATCAGCATTTCCGGGCCGGTTCCGTCCTGCGCGGCGGCCTCTTCCAGGGCCTTGCGCGCCAATTCCACCTGCTCGGAACGCACGGCGGCCTCCACCAACAGCCCAAGCGCGGCCGGCTCGTCCTTGTGCGACTCGTAGTACTGTCTTGCATCCGCAAGGCCCTCCTTTACCTTGCCTTGTCGCAGGCGAATACGGGCCAGGAATCTCAGGGCCCGGGCGTTGCCGGGGTCGATCTTCTCGGCCTCCATCGCCGCGGCCTCGGCGGCCGGGAGATTGCCCACCTGCGCCAACACCTGCGCATAGGCCAGTTGTGCCTCGGGCCATCGCGGGCAGGCCGTCTTCAGGGCCGACAGCGTCCTGGCCGCCCCAGCCAGGTCCCCGGACAGGGACAGTACCTTGCCGTAGAGCAGGTGAGCGCCGACGTTGCCCTTTTCGCCCTTGAGGGTCTCCTCGCAGATCTGCCGTGCGGCCAGCAGGTCGCCAAGGCTCAGCGCCAGTTGGGCCTGCATGAGCCTGGCGGCATCGTTCTGAGAGGTCAGCTTGCCCATGGCCCGCAGGGCCTCCCGAGCCATCTCGGGCTTACCCCTAGCCATGGCCACCCTCGCAAAGGCGAACTGAACATGGGGGCTCTTGCCGGCCTGGGACCGCAGACTCGATAGCTTGGTCTCCGCCTCTGCCAGATTGCCTTGGGCGAAAAGGATGTTGGCCTCCAGCAGGCGGGCCTGCACATTGCGGGCATCTACCTTGAGGATCTCCTGGCAAAGGCCCTGGGCCTTGGGAAGTTCCGAGATCCGGACCAGGAGGTCGGCGAGGGATAGCTTGACCGGGATGCTGTCGGGGTGCTTGGCGAGGATCCCTTCGAGCACGCCGCAGACACCGGCCGCCTTCAGCTTGTCCAGCGGGCTCGGGCCTTGCGGGTCGGACTGGAGGTCCTGCATTACCAGTATCATGGTCGCCACGGGCGGTTGATCTTTGGCGTTGAGGATCGCGGTCTTGGCAGCAGCCAGCGTGGCGTCATCCGGCCGACTCAGGCACAGTCTCACCAGGGCCGTGGCCGCCGACTCCCTCGATGGGTCCAGGACGACCGCCGCAAGCAGTTGCTTCTTGGCCTGCTCCTGGGCGTCGGCCGACCTGGCCCGAACAGCCTTGGCTTCCTCGCGCAACGAGTCCCGCGCGACGGTGTCTCGCTTGGCCTCGGCGCCCAGCGCGGCCTCCTCCAAGCGGGCGGCCAGCTTCTCCATGACCCTCGCCCTCTCGATCGCCACCATGCCGATCTGAACCTGTACGTCGATCGCCTTGGGCCCTTCAGGTGCCTGAATCTCGCACAGGGCATCATTGGCATCCTCGTACTGCGCAATGGAACTCTTAAGAGAGTTGGCGTCCTTGGAGCCCGACGCCCGCTGGGCCGGCACGCGGTAAGTCTCGGCCAGCAGCAGCCCCACCGAGACCTCTTTGGGGCTTTTTTCCTTCGCCGACTCGAGCGACTCGCGGGCTTCGTCGTACTTGGCCGAGGCGAGGTAAGCCTGCGCCTGCGTATAGTAGCCCTGCCAGTCGGCAGGATTCTCCTGGATGTACTTCTGCGAGAGCCTAAGGGCATTGTCTATATTATTGGCCCGGATATCCAACTGGGCCTGTTCCAGGAGCTTCGCACCAGTGTTCTGGTAGCACCACCACAAACCTACGGCAATGACTGCTAGAGTAACCATCCCAGCAACTACGGAAACAACAAATACCTTCCGAGTTTTCATGAACTTCTCCTGTGACTTTCCCGGCAGATGGGTCAAACTATCTCTGCGATACGCACGTCTACCGGTATAATAACGTTTTCCTTACGGCGTGACGAGGCAGATCACGGCAAAGCTGCCGAAACGCGCGAGATCACGGTCCTCATCATCTCACGCGCCAGCTTTCTTGCCTCACGCTCGCTATTAAAGTTATTAATAGAGATGCGAACGAGAGCGGTGCCAACATTCCTCCCCCCCAGCCCTTTCCAAATGGTCACTGCCTGATGCCAGCCGTAGCTGCCTGTATACGACTCCCCGCTCTTGTAGGTGAACACGTAAAGATTCCGTCCCGAACGACTCTGTACGAGCAACTCCGTGCAGCTTATGTCGCCCATCCCATCGCCGCCATCAATCGTGATCGCCTCTCTCCCTTCGATTTCCCCCCCTTGGCCCAGAATGCAGATCTCAGGCGGGTGGACGCCGCGGCGGTTATCCTCGCTAAAGATGATGTCCATATTTATTCGGATATCGCCTTGGTCGTTCGCGTAGCAGCGAGCCACATAGTCGCTAGTCCCAAGCTGCTCGATTACCTCCGGGGAATATGTAATATCCATGCCCTGCATTCGCTGACCACATATATCAAGCTGCTCGGGAACGGCTTTTGCAGCCACTTTGCCGTTCCACAAGTTCCTTTTGGGCTGGCTCATCGCCGACCCAGCCATAGCGGCGGCGAAGAGGACGGCAACAGTTACCCAACCCCTGGTGCTCTGCGCGCTGGCATAAAGCCGCTTGCCTTGCCCAGCATCATGCAGCGAACGGCGCACGTCGTGAAAAAGCGGGAGTATCTCTTGAGGCCAGCCCAGTCGCCGTCTCGCCGACAAAATACACTTTTCGATTCCGAACATGAACAGGAACGCGAGAATGAAGATGACGATGCCCGAGGTATCGTGAAACAACCCGGTCGCCACTTCTGTGTCCCAAATGTGTGCGATAATGATAAGCAACACGATCCGAAGGCAGTTGCTGACCACGGCGACGGGCACGATCATGGCACAGATCGCACACCTCCACGCCCCCTTAAGTTTGCAGACATAGGCATATAGCGATCCAAAAGCCACTAGGCTGACCATGGTCCGAAGCCCACTGCACACATCTCCAACTACGAGCTTCTTGCCATCCGCGAGAAACAAGGTGCTTCCTGAATAGGAAGCCATAACGCCGATGGCCTTGGCGGCCTTGGTCGCCCACGCCGCTGCTAACATTTTCAAGTTGAAGTTCAGCGTCATGATCATCATCGAGTGAAGCGGGACCATGAACAATAGAAACACAAGAGGAAACCATAACCGACGGACGGCATTCATGCCCCAGAGGATCATCACCATGCCCACAAGAATACAGACTACCAGAAACCCTCGACCGAACGCGATGTCTGCCGAGCAGGCCACCAGGTACAGGAACACGCCCACCCCCACGATTGCGCCCCCCAGCTTAGGCCTCGGCCGAACTTCTATGCGCACGTGCCGTAGTATCATCGCACTCATAGCAAGGCTAACAACTAGCACGAGCGGCCCATGTGTATAATAACCGCCCCCCTTGGTCAGCCGCTCATAGAAGCTCAGGGCAGATCTATTCCAGGCGGGAAACCAAGCGGCCCACATGTCGACAAAGGTGCCACCAAAGAGCAATGTCATCCCCAGACCAATGCCGGCCCAAGCCAAGGCGGGCCCCAGTTTACTCGGCATGTACCCTATCTTGAGCATACTCTTTTCCAATCGTTACTGTAACGGGTAACACTTGCAGCTCAGCAGCATAAAAGAAGGACCACATACTTGAGGACACTTAGCCATAGGCCACCTGTGGTCGCGAGGTCACTTTTGCGCTACGGGGGAAGCCGTAACGGACAAGATGGTCAAAGCGCATATCCATCGACAAGAACAACCTCCCTCGGCCTCCTTCCGGGTGGAAGGTTCCGAATGGTCCCTCAGTCGCTTGTGGCCGCAAGCATACTGCCGGCTTTATCCGGAACTGGCGACTTCCAGTCGCGAACTAACTCATCGGCTTGCAGCCGATAATCTATTGACTTAAAGAACGATTGAAGGGGCTGGCGCCGCTCTGCTTACTTGTACTTGCTCTGCCGACAACCAACCGATTTCACCAGATCGACGATGACGCCAACACTTCTTGCCATGCCAAAATGGCCAGTGTACCATTCCAGTGCCCTTCGACCCATTTCCTGGCGGTTATCCCAGTCATTCGCCAAATCTCCGATAGCCTTTGTAGCTCCCTCAACATCTCCCGGCGCTATGATGATTCCGGCCCCGCTATCTCTCAGGATCATGGCGACCTCAGTATCGTCAGGGCCGATGTATATTGTGGGACGCCCAGCAGCTAGAATACCATAGATTTTGCTGGGAACGATAAGCCCTTCTGTCCCCGACCTTTGAGCCACGAGATGGATATCCCCCGCGCCCAACAGAGCCGATAACCTATCCAGGGGCTCGGGACGGCGAAACTCAACGCCAGCAAGCCCGTGCTCGGCCACATATCGTTCCAGCGTTTCTCGCATTTTACCAAAACCCACAAACACCAGGCGAACGATGGTGCCTTTGCCAAGCTTTTCGTAGGCTCGGATTACCGTGTCTAATTCGTGCCCAAGGCCGAGGTTTCCGGAGTAGACTAAGGCGATATGCCCGTCGAGTGCCCACTCCTGCCTCAGGGGCGACTGCACACACTCCATATAGTGCACCGTTTCCCTCGGGACCCAGTTATGCACCGTAACAATCTTTCGCTCCTCAGCGCCAGCTTCGACGAGCCTCTTTCTCATAACCTCGCCTAACGATATGATACCAGCAGCCCGATGGTACACAACCGAACTAACCCAACCCAAAAGGTGGTATAGCAGACCGTTTCGCTTAAGCACACCAAAGGCGACAAACACTTCCGGATATAGATCCATGGCCCAGACGACCAGTCGCGTCCCACGCAATTTACTCAACAACATTCCTATCACAGCTACAAATGGCGGCGTGGTCAGGCATACGACAACGTCTGCCTTCGGTAGCGACAGGCTCTCCCACAACGCAAGAACGTAAAATGAAATGTAATCCAGCAGGCGTCCCAGCAGGCTCATTCGCCCACAGCCGGTGGCGGCGACACGGTGGACTCGGTATTCGCCGCCCTTTGGCGACCACAGCATTCCCCTACCGCCAGAGTAGGTCCGCTGGCTGCATATGACATGCACCTCGTGACCTGAACCGGCCAACGCCCGGGCCACATCTGCAAGGTACTGGCCGGTGGCTGCGGTATCAGGAGGGAAATACTGATTGATAAGGTATATTCGCAATACTGTGTCCGTTGAATGCTGAGTAAACGGGGCCTCGGCCCTGCAGCACGCTGAGTGCAGCGTATGTTACGACCCGGAGCGTGTCCTGGACCCCTGAATGGATTCCCTCTAATCTGACACCCGCCAAGGCCAGAGCGTCAGCTACGTTCCGAGTGGTGCCCGACCAGGTCCTGGGGTTCAGGGGGCGCCGAATGTGCGTGATCGCTAAGGCGCGGTCCGTAGTCATTCAGTGTGGCTCCTTTGTGCCACTTGTCCGGTCGGGCGGATCTCACGCATGCGAATCTTGAGCGCTGGAACCCCGCGGTATATGCCATATGGTTCAAGGGTCTTGGTGACTACTGATCCCATGCCCAGAATGGCGTGGGTTCGAACCGTGACGCCAGGACCAACCCAAGCGCCGGCGCATATCCAAGCACCCCGCTCCACGACAATGGGTGTGGTAAGTAGGTCGAATGTCGGGGCACTGTGGTCGTGGCTCGCGGCAACAAGCATGGCTCGCTGCGAAATGCATACGTTGTCCCCGATCGTGATTCGACCGATGTTCAGTAGCCAACAGTCTTCGCCGAGCCAGACGTTATTGCCCAACTCCAACTTCCAGGGAAACGTAATCTTCACCCCCGGCTTGATGACAACCCCACGGCCTACCTTTGCCCCGAACAAGCGGAGCAGCGACCGCCGTATACCGTAAAGTGGGAACGGCGGGAATTCGAAAAACAGCTTTTGCACGACCAACCAAGCGAACTCTTTCACAGCGCTGGCGCCTCGGTCATAGTTCTTGGCGCTAAACGTACTCAAGTCCACGGTTCCTTCGGGCTCGCCCGGGGCGGCGCTAACTGCGCATTGGGCGTCTGTGCCGACTTCGTCGCCACGTGCTCGGTTTGTCATCTTCGTCTCTCCTTATGCAAACTTCACGCAACTAGGGCAATCTGCCTGCTTCAGAACCCACCGGTAAACCTCGATCATCTGCGATGCTAGCTTCGGCCAATTGTATCGCTCAAGAATCAGGGCTCGTCCCCTCTTGCCCATCTCCGTGCGTTGCTCGTCGTTCAGACTCATGGCCCGACTTAACTCGCCCTTCAGGGACTCCCTCTGCCCATCCACATGCCAGCCACAGCCGAATTCGACCAGCTCCGCCCAGGGGGTTTCCTTCGTCGCGATCACCGGGCACTGTTGCGCCAACGCCTCCGCTACGACGATGCCAAAGTTCTCGCACTCTGAAGGCAGGACGAATAGGCTAGCTGAAGCCAGGATCGCCTGTTTCAGATCCCCCCATACTGG
>JAUWQU010000195.1 GCA_030610965.1 Phycisphaerae bacterium | reverse complement strand
TCCAGCCTCTCGATGAGCATCAGCAGACTGAGCTGCCCTGTTACTGTCACCTGCATCATAAGGTTCGGGGCGTACAGAGCCGAGTACTTGCTGCCCAGCTTACCAAACGAACCGTTGACAACAATCTTCAGGCCGTCACTGACGATCTTTTGCTTGGCGTGTTTGGCCGTCAATCGCTTTTCAAGGCCCGCAAGCTCCCGCTCGATCCGCCCCATCTCGATCATTCGCTTTCGTTTGGCCCCGAGCCCGTCGCGCATTTCGGAGCGAGTGCGGCCCGCCAGATCGAAAGCTTTGGCGAGGTGCGCCGCCGCCGCATACTCGCCCGCCTCGGCCGCCTCGTCGGCGAGGACGTCGTAGTGGCGCATGATTTCGTTGGCGGCCAGGACGCGCGCATCTCCCCGGGCCGCTCCGTATCGGCGCGTGAGAATGCGCAGGATTCTGTCGTCGCATTCCACCTTCTTGGCCGGGGCCTTCTCGGAGAGAAGCTTCATCGCCTCGATGGCGATGTCGTACCCCGCCTCGCCCCGCGTCCCCAGCAGGTGCGCCCGATCGCACAGCACCGCCATCAACTCGCCGCGGATTCCGGGCTGACCGGCCGCGGCCAGCAACTTCCGGGCCAACTCGGCGTCATCGGTTCTGTCCGCCGTAGCCGAAACGGCGCGGTACTCCTGGCCGTATAGTTGATCGAACTGCTGTTGCCCATCTTCGGCCGCGACAGCCGAGCAGCAAAGCACCAGGTTCACGACGAGTGCAAGTCTGACAGAGAATGTGCGACCCATGACCAAACTCCTTAACTGAAACTTACATCTTCGGTGGGCCGCCGGGGCAATTAAGCGGGATTCCCGCATGGCCTCCGGGCGACGAGCGACGTCGGCCTTTCTGACAATTTTATCACGGACCGTTGGGTCAGCAAGTGCTTTCTCCGCTCGACGGCGAGATGATCCGGCCGTTTCCGGGCCAGGATGTCGCCCAAAGCGGCCCGCAAGATATCAATTCCAAATCTCGCCGGGTTGCTTCATAATGTCCCGGCCGCGCGGGCCCGGCGGCGCATTATAGGTTTACACGCTGGATGGATGACTTGGAGATCCCGATTGATGGGCGCGTACGAACAGCTTTCGACGGATAACCGCCAGAAGGTCGATAGCCTGCTGGCCGAGATGCGGGCCAACGACGGGCTTGCCCCCGTGGACCTCGAGCAATTCTGGGCCGACCAGGAGGCCGCCAAGGCCGACCCGTTCGGCCGCGACATCCCGCAGGTGCCGCTGGGCGCCATCTGCAACTGGGAGTGCGCCTTCACCGAACTCGGCATCGAACAGGACTGGCAGCGATACAACAACGACCCCGACTGGGCCATCGGACTCAACAAGCGCTACAACGACATCTCGGAGAAGATCGTCGGGCGGCGCCTGCTGAGAGAGGCCAAGCCGGACCCCGAACTCGCCTGGCCCAGGCCCAAGGCCCTGCACGACGTGTTCGAGGGCAGGAACGTCTGGGAAGGCGGCAAGGCGGGGTCGTGGTGGCTGAAGCAGGCCGCCAACACGCCCGACGAGCTGCGGGCACTGCTGGGCCGCGTAGACGACCGCGACATCCGCTCGTTCATCCTGCCGGAAAACTGGGACGCCGAGAAGGCCCGCCTGACAGCCCTTGGCGTCAAGGGCCCGCGGTACCGCCACCAGCGCGGGCCATGCACGTTCGCCACCAGCATCTACGGCACGGAGAACATGATCTTCCTGTGCATGGACGAGCCGGACCTGGCCGAGCGCTTCAGCCGGACCATACTCCGCGTGATGCTCGACATCGCCCGCGTGCTGGACGAGGAAGCGGGCTACACGCCCGAGACGGCCCCGCGCGGATTCAGCTTCGCCGACGACAACTGCTGCCTGTTCAACCCGGCGATGTACGAGCTGTTCGGACTGCCCGTGCTTGAGGGCATGTTCGCCCGCTACTGCCCTGACCCCGCCGACAGCCGATACCAGCACTCGGACTCGGCCATGGGGCACCTGCTGCCCTTGCTGGCCCGGGTGGGCCTGACGGGCACGAACTTCGGGCCGACGGTGACGGTCGGCGAGATCCGCCGGCACCTGCCGCGCGCGGTAATCGACGGGCAGCTCGCGCCGTTCACCTTCTGCCGCAACGAGGAGGCGAACATGGTGGCCGAGTTCCTGCGCGACTTCGGCCAGACCCGCGAGGCCCGCGGCCTGAACTTCACGACGGCGGGTTCGATAAACAACGGCTCGCGCCTGACGGGCATGCGCCTGCTAATGGCGGCCATCCAGCGCTACGGGCGGTACTAGCGTAGTGATTCAGAATTGACGGGCATTGTGTCGCTCAGCAAACCCAAAACAAGTACGCAGTGAGAAGCGCCAAACCACAAACACCGAAACTCAAACAAGGGCCAAACACAAAAAGCCAAGCTCCAAATGGCCGGGGCCGGCATTTGGAGCGAGCGGCGCGAGCAGAGTATTCATGAACGAAACGCGGAAGCGAGATCGCCACTCCGCCTGTTTGTGTTTTGGAATTTGTTGTCTGGTCCTTGTTTGAGTTTTGGTGCTTGTTATTTGGTGCTTGTCCGGGCTCTTGGACTCATAATAATTCAGAATCTATTCGGCGCATTGCTCAAGGGAATCGACTTATGAAGGACAAGAAAACCGTTCGTAGCGGCATTGTCGGGGCGGGGTTTTCCGCTTCGTTTCATTTCGAGGCGATCGGCAAGGTTTACGGCACGAACGTCGAGGTCGTCGGCGTCCACGCCCTCGAGGGCGCCCAGCAGTACGCCGCCCGGCGCGGCATCGAGGTCTTCGACAGCCTCGACGCCATGCTGGACCAGGTGGACGTCGTCCACGTATGCACCACGGCCTCGTCGCACGAGGAGGTCGCCATCGCGGCCCTGAAGCGCGACAAGTTCGCGATCGTCGAAAAGCCGCTGACCGGCTACTTCGGCGACGGCAGCGACGACTTCGACGGCGAGACGTTCCCAAAGGCCGACGCCCTCAGCCATGCCCTCGCCAGCATCAAGCGGATGCTCGCGGCCGAGCAGGAAAGCAAGGCCAAGATCCTCTACGCCGAGAACTGGGTCTACGCCCCCGCCATCCAGAAGGAGCGGGAGATCCTCGAGAAGACCGGCGCGCAGATCCTCTTCATCCACGGCGAGGAGGCCCACAGCGGCTCGCACGCCTACACGTACGGGTACTGGAAGTTCTCCGGCGGCGGGGTGATGATCGGCAAGGGCTGCCATCCCCTCGGGGCCGCGCTTTACCTCAAGGCCGTCGAGGGGCGGGCGCGCGACGGCAAGCCGATTCTCCCGGCCGCGGTGTCGGCAAGGACGCACGCGATAACCCGCATGCCGAACTTCCGCGACGAGGGTCACATCCGCAGCGACTACCACGACATCGACGACATGTCGCTGATGCACGTGGTGTTCACCGACGGCACGGTGGCGGACATATTCGCCTCGGACATCGTGCTGGGCGGCATTCACAACTGGCTGGAGGTGGCGGCGAACAATCACCGGACGGTCTGCAACATCAACCCGAACACCGCGATGCAGACCTACAACGCCGCCGAGGAAAACTTCAAGGACATCTACGTGGTGGAGAAGATCGGCTCGAAGCAGGGCTGGTCGAACCCCTCGCCGGACGAGGACTGGTTCACGGGTTATCCGCAGGAGATCGAGGCGTTTTACCGCGCAGCCACCTTGGGCGAGCCGGTCGAGAGCGACAGCCGGCTTGCCGCCAACACGATTTCGACGATCTACAACGCCTACGTCTCGGCCGAGAAGGCCGGGGCGGAAGTGGCGATCGAGACATTCTGAGCACTCGACGACAATCATCAGCGAAGACGACTGTACGAAAGGAAGAACGACCATGACCGAGCAGAGCCAGGACACGCAGGCCAGCGCCGAGAATTCCGCCATCGAGCGGGACCGCCAGTCGCTTGTCGACGCCCGCAAGAAGGGCAAGGGTCCGTTGCTGGGAGTGTTCATCAGGCTTTCGGGGCCAGGCTGGCTCCAGAGCGCCATCACGCTCGGCGGCGGCTCGCTGGCTAGTGCGCTGTACCTTGGCATCCTGGGCGGGTTGGCGTTTCTGTGGCTCCAGCCGCTGGCGATGATCATGGGCATCATCATGCTGAGCGCCATCGGCTACGTCACGCTATCGACCGGCGAGAAGCCCTTCCGCGCGATCAACAAGCACGTCAACCCCGTGCTGGGCTGGGGCTGGATTATCGCAACGATGCTGGCCAACCTGGTCTGGTGCCTGCCGCAGTACAGCCTCGGCACGGCTGCGGTGCGCCAAAACCTCCTGCCGAAGCTACTAGGCGAGGGGGCCTCCGTACCGGACTTCTGGGCCAACGTCATCGTGGTCACGTGCATCACCGCCCTTTGCGTAACTGTGGTGATCTTCTACGACAAGGGCCGAAAGGGCATCCGGGTATTGGAGTGGGTGCTCAAGGGGATGGTCGGCATCATCGTCGTGAGCTTTATCGGCGTGGTCGTCGTCATGAGCCTGTCCGAAACGGGCCTCGCCTGGAGCGAGGTCGGCGCGGGGCTGATACCGGACCTGAGCCTGCTTTCCAAGCCGGCCGCCACGTTCAACGCGGCCCTGGGCGCCGTCGGCGAGCAGTTCAGCGGCTTCTGGTCCAACAAGATCGTCAGCCAGCAGCGCGACGTGATGATCAGCGCAGCCGCCACGGCCGTGGGAATCAACATGACGTTCCTGCTGCCCTATTCCATGCTGAAGAAGGGCTGGGACAAGAACTTCCGCGGCCTGGCTATATTCGACCTTTCCACGGGCCTGTTCATTCCGTTCATCCTGGTTACCGGGTGCGTCGTGATCGCGGCGTCGGCCCAGTTCCACAACAAGCCCGCCGATGGAGTCCTCGAAGGCACGGCCACGCCTGCTCTGATGAATCAGTATCGCGGCCTGGCGAGCCTGCGGATCAGCGAAGAGATCGGTAAGGACGAGTTCAAGAAACTCTCGAAGGCCCAGGTCGATGAGCGGATCGAGGCCCTGCCCCAGGCCGACCGCAAGATGGCGGCCATGCTCGTCAAGCGAGACGCGTTTGACATGGCCAAATCGCTGGCTCCGCTGACGAGCAAGGAATTTGCCAACTACGTGTTCGGCATAGGTGTGGTGGGCATGGCGATATCGAGCATCATCGTGCTGATGCTCATCAACGGATTTGTGCTATGTGAAATGGTGGGCGTCGAGTCGCGCGGGGCGCTGTACCGATTCGGCGCGATAATGCCGGCCGCGGTTGGCCTGCTCGGGCCGTTCGTCTGGTCCGGCGCCAAGATGTGGCTGGCCGTGCCGACGAGCGTGTTCGGAATGGTGCTCATACCCATCGCCTACTTCACGTTCTTCATGCTGATGAACCAGAAGAGCCTGCTGGGCGAGAACCGCCCGCGCGGCCTAAAGCGGATTGTGTGGAACGTGCTGATGTTCGTGGCAGCCTCGCTGGCGGCAATGGGCAGCTTCTGGAGCCTCTGGTCGAAACTCAAGATCTGGGGCATCGCCATCTTCGTCGGCTTCGTCGTACTGGCCGTCGTCGTGCAAATCGTGCGGAAAAAACCGCAATCGCAATAGCGGCCCATGCAATTTAAATAGGGACGCTAACCATTTAATGCGATGGCCCTGTGCCCTTGGGCTGATCGCTGCGCTATTGACCGGACCCCGGCCGTGGGCTACTGTGGCTCCGACCTGTCTTGGACGCGCCGTAGGCGCATTTTGCTGGGAGGCTTTACGAATGAACGCTGTGTTGATCGCGCCACACAAGTACGTGCAGGGCTCCGACGTCCTGGCCGAGGCGGGCAGCCTCATCGCCGCCATCGGGAAAAAGCCGCTTGTCCTGTGGGACAAGAAGGTCAAGGCCATCGTGGGCAAGACGCTGCTGGCCAGCCTGGCCGCCGCTAAGCTGAAGGTCACGGACGTCGCCTTCAAGGGCGACTCGACTCACGCCGAGGCAGACCGCGTGGCCGGGCTCGCCGCCAAGGCCAAAGCCGACGTCATCATCGGCGTCGGCGGGGGCAAGGCATTGGATACCGCCAAGGCCGCCGCCGCGGCGACAAAGGCCCGCGTGGTCACCATTCCCACCATCGCCTCGAACGACTCGCCGACCAGCTCGTACACCGTCTGGTACGACGAGAAGGGCAACTGCATGGGCTTCGAGTCCTGGGGCGTCAATCCGGACCTGGTGCTGGTGGACACCCGAGTGATCGCCAACGGCCCGGTGCAGGCGTTCGTGGCGGGCATGGGAGACGCGCTGGCGACCTGGATCGAGGCGAGGGTATGCCTGCAAACCCGCTCGCCGAACCTGGCCGGCGGGGTTTCGACCCAGGCGGCGATGGCACTGGCGCAGCTCGCCTGCGACATCCTCTTGGAATACGGCCTCGAGGCCAAGCGGGCAGTGGAGAAGAAGGTCGTCACGCCCGCCGTCGAGAAGGTCGTCGAGGCCAACGTGCTTCTGAGCGGCGTGGGCTTCGAGAGCGGCGGCGTGGCCACGGCCCACATGATCGCCAACTGCCTGCCGTCGCTGCCGGAGTGCCACAAACTCATGCACGGCCAGGAGGTGGGCTTCGGCATTATCAGCCAACTCTGCCTGGAAGAGGACGTCGAGGTCGAGGAGATATACGAGATCGTGGACTTCGAGATCGCCGTCGGCCTGCCCGTGACCTTCGCCGACCTCGGCCTGGCCGGCGTGAAGCGCTCGCGGCTCGAGCCCATCGGAAAAATCTGCGCCGGCGAGGGCTCGCTCTGCCAAGCCCACCCCTTCAAAGTAACGCCCGAAAGCGTAGTCGACGCCATGATCGCCGCCGACGCACTGGGCACGGCGAGGAAGAGATTAACCACAGAGCCGCAGAGGCGCTGAGGGTAGAAGAAGCGGAAGAAACAGAAGAAGCAGAAGAATTTAACCGCAGAGGCACAGAGCCACTGAGGGTGGAAGAAACAGAAGGAACAGAAGAAGCTAGCCGCAGAGGCGCAGATGCCGCTGAGGGTGGAAGAAGCGGAAG
>JAUWQU010000401.1 GCA_030610965.1 Phycisphaerae bacterium | reverse complement strand
CCGGTCATCAGCCCGCACCCGGCCGCCCATATGGCGTCTTCCATGGCGAAGACCATCGGCTTGGCGGTGGCCAGTCCCGTCACAAGCACGGCCAGCAGCGATATGGCCGCGGCCACGCCGGAAGTGCGGATGAGCTTGGTCCGGGTGCGTATCTCGCCGAGCTGGAAGATAATCGCCGCCATGCCGGCCAGAAGGACCAGCAGCAGTTCCATCCGGCCTCGCATCTGAAGGACGATAAGCATGGCGACGGTCGCCCCGACGGCCAGGGCGAATCGCTGGTTGCGTGCGAGCGTTAGTATTGCCCCTGCCATCATGGCCGGCAGCAGGGCCACGTAGGGGTTCATCTGCAGCGCGCCGACGAGTATTTTGTTGGTCGCCAGCATTCCCACGCTCACGAGCAGGAATCCCATCATCGTTCGGCGGTCGGCGAGCAGGTCTGCGTGGTATCGCGTGACGTAGGCAGCCAGCATCACGACGACCATCAGCAGGATTACGGCCCGCCCGGCGATGCGGCTCCAGTACTGGACCGGCTGGGCGGCTTCATCTTTGACGAACGCCCGGTGCTCGGCCTGGAGGACGGCGAGTTCCTGGGCCGGCAGCCCGATGGCCTGGTCGGGTCCGGGCCTTTTGCGCAAACTGCCGAAGGCGATTCGTTCGCCGGCGAGGTATTCCTTGTAGGCGTCATCCGGCGGCTGGGCGATGACGGCGAGCATTGCGGCGTCCATTTTGTCCTGCGTTGCGCGGCGGTCGTATCGGTAGACGGGGTTGTCCGCCAGCGCCTTGCGGAGGTGGGCCTCGACGGCCTTTCGGCGGGCTTCGAGGAATATCGACGCCAACCGGCCTGCCGTGGCGGCGAGTTGGTTGGTATCCGCCACGTCGACGAGCTCGTCGAGGGTCATGTCCTGCGGCTGAGGCGGCGTTTGCAGCAGGGCCTTTTCCGGCCAGCGGAGCAGAGGCTTATGCTCCTCGGCGTCCTTGAGCCGCACGACGTACACGCCGGGCATTGCCAGGGCGAGCTTGTCGACGTTTTCCATGTAGGCCTTGAGGGCGTTTGGGTCCTCGGCCAGTTGCTGCCATGGCGAGAGCATGTTGGCGTCGGCGGCGGGCGTTGTCGGGGCGGTTGTCGGAGCGGCGGCAGGTGCGGCCGGGGCGGTCGTTGGCGTCGGCTGGGTTGTGGCCGGCGCCCTGGCGGGGGCGCGTTTCGGCATTTTTCGCAGCGCGGCGACGATGTCCTCGACGGCGGCCTTATCGTAGCCGAACACGGCCGGGGTGCCGCGTTCGGCCCGGCGGCGCGCCTTTTCGACCAGGTCCCCCACGGCCATGCGGAACCGCACGCGGGCGTGGACGTCCTCTGGCATGTACTGGCCGAGGCGGTAGGTCTGCGGCTGGGCCGGCCAAAGGTCCATCGCCGCGGCTGCGACGTACAGCAGGATCGCCATCGTCGCGGCGAATGCGCCGCCGCCGGTGGCGATCCTCTGCCAGGCCCCGTTGGGGTCCGGAGGCGTCTTTCGGCTGTCGAGCCGCCGCTGTCGAGGTTTCTTCTTAAAAAGCCACATTCAAGATACTTATCGTCTATTCCCGCACCAGGGGTGAGTCTCGACCCAGTGCCGTGATTCTGTGACTATGCAACGTATCCATAAGTCCAAATTGCAGACAACAAACAACGGCAAATCCCAAGCACCAAATCCCAGGCAAATCTCAAATCCCAAATCTCAAACAACAAACAAGAGCAACAAAAAGCCCTGGCCGAGCCACACCCATGCCGTCTTGGCGTTTGTTATTTGAGCCTTGTTGTTTGTTGCTTGTCTGTTATCTGAAATCTGAGATTTGAGATTTTGGATCCATTATTTGGGCCTTGGGCGCACTGGCTCCCCGGCTTCTTCGCCCTGGTCGCTCGCCGGCTCTTCCTTGCCGGTCGCGTACGCCGCGACAATGTTCTGCACGAGCCGGTGGCGGACGATGTCGCCGCTTTCCAATCGAACAATCGCCAGGCCCTTGATGCCCTTTAGGCGGTGCCGGGCGTCCAGCAGGCCGCTGGGGATATTCTCCGGCAGGTCGATCTGGCTGTCGTCGCCCGTTACGATCACCTTCGAGCAATGGCCCATCCGCGTGAGGAACATCAACATCTGGGCAACCGTCGTGTTCTGGGCCTCGTCGAGGATGATGACCGAATCGTTGAGCGTTCGGCCTCGCATGAAAGCCAGCGGAATGACCTCGATCATGTCGTTGGTCATGAACCGCCTTATCTGCTCGAAGTCCATCATGTCGTGCAGCGAGTCGAACAGCGGGCGCAGGTAGGGGTTGACCTTCGCCTGCATGTCTCCGGGCAGGAAGCCGAGCTTCTCGCCGGCCTCGACGGCGGGGCGGACGAGGATGAGCCGCTTGGCCTGGTGATGCTTGAGCATGTGGACGGCGACGGCGACGGCGAGGTAGGTCTTGCCCGTCCCGGCCGGGCCGGAGCAGAAGATCAGGTCGTGCGTTCGCATCGCGTCGATGTATCGCTTCTGGCCTGGGGTCTTGGGCTGGATGAGTTGACCGCTGACGTAGACGTCCAGCACCTCGGCGGCCTGGCTGTTGGCCTCTGTGGCAGCGGCGCTGATGGCCTGGGAGAGGTCCTCGACGGAGATGGGCCGGTTCTGGCGGAGGCGGCGCTGGAGGGTTTCCAGCACGGCCGCGGCGCGCGAGACGCCCTTGGCCGAACCGGTTATCTTGACCTGCCCCTCCCTCGCGAAGACCTGGACGCCGAGCGCCTCGCGGATCATCTTGAGGTTCCGGTCCATCGGGCCGTAAAGCATGTCGGCCTTGCCCGGGCTCTCCAGCTTGATGCTCAATTCCACGCTGCGCTTCTCCGTCTTGGCCTGCCTGCCGGTTTGTAGTGACGCCGTAAGGCGTTCCGGCCCCGGACATGCCCTCGCGGGCACACTGCAAACACCCGCGATGCGGCCGGGCTTCGGCCCATGCCCGCTCAGGCGTCACACACGCCAAAGGATATCACGAAAGGGCGTTTCATGCACGCCGCTGAGCGACAAAAAGGCGAGCCCGGCGTTTGCCGGACCCGCCTGGGGTGAGCTTCGATTGTCGGATCGAGTCTACGCGGGGCCGTTGGCGTCAGTGGCCTCGGACCTGCCCACCGGGCCGATCAGGAAGGTGTCGGTCTTCCTCTTGTGCTCGGTAATGTTGATCGAGGTGGCTGTCCTTCGAGTCTTGAAGTCCGACCCGTAGGCGGTGTAGATCTGGTCCTTGCTGTCACCGATGTCCGGGCGCTTCCGGGGCTGGACGTAGCCGGCCACGCGGAGGACGTTGACCTGCTTGCCGTTGTGGTTGTTGCTGAGCTGCCTCTCGATCTCGTTCTGCGACATCCTGTCTTGGAAGGGGACGGGCTTCCAGGCCTCGTCGCCCTCGTACTTGGGCGTCATGTCCGCGTAGACAATGAGCTCCGTCTCGTTATTGTCGACTCCGTTACTATAGGTCGTTGCGTTGACATAACGCGGGGCCTGATAGGAGTAGCTGACGTTCTCAGGCTTGGAGAAGTCCCAGTAGAACTCGCCTTCGAGTACGCCGTCATCCTCGGTGCCGATGTCCTCGCCGGCCTTGGTCTCGTCGTCGACCTCGCTTCTCTTGTCGCTGGGGCAGCGGAACATGCCCGGCGACTGGTTCATGCGAACCAGCATGAACATAAGGACGGTCAGGCTGCGCTCCCTGGGATTGTTGGGGTCTTCGCTCGTGCCGAACGGGCTGTTTTCGCGATTCTCGCTGACCTCGGTGGTGTCCCAGGACTTGATCTTGTCGTACAGCCAGGGCCAGGTGCCGTCGTTCTCGCCCTTGTAGATGACGACGGCTTTGTTGATACTGCTGAGGTTACTCATGCAGACCGTACGGTTTGTCAACTCATTGGCCTGCTGGAGCGTGGGGACGAGAATCGCCACCAGCAGCCCAATAATGCCGACAACCACCAACAACTCGACCAGTGTAAATCCTTGTGAGCGTCGCATGTGCGACCTCCTTCCAAGACGTCGCGCCAAGCTCGATCCACTGCGAGAAGAGGGGATAGTTATGATGGCGTTTTACGATCTCGCGTGTATGGGCCAAACCTGACTTGGCCGGACTGCCGCCCGACCTCTGCCCTTATAAGCCACCTGAGCGACCATCGCCCCGGCAGTCATAATTTATGCATGCTATCCACTTCCGCACTCTATTGTAGACATGGTTCGAGAGCGTGTCAACGCCCCCTTTCAATAAAAACCGGGCAAAAAAAGATCATAGGCCTTAGCTCTTACTTAGCTCTTACTTAGCTCTTAGGTCTTAGCTCTTAGGTCTTAGGGCGCCGAAGTCGCGCGCAGCGGGTTATCGTGGCCACCGACGAACGCCAGCGGCGACGTTTACGGCCTGCCTGCCGGCTCCGCGGCCCTAAGCCCTAAGGCCTATGGCCTGCTTTTCCGGGCAGACCATTGACAGCCCCGCCGCCGGGGCCTACTCTCTCGGCGTAAGGCAAGGCAACCCCTACCGATAGCGGAGCGCGCGATGGCAGACCTCCAGACCATCCGAAACACAGTCGAAAAGCATGGCCAGCAGCACCTTCTGCGGTTCTACGAGGAGCTGGCCGAACCGGAGCAGACAGCCCTGCTGGAGCAGTTGGCGGCGATTGACTGGGGACGAATCGACCAGTACGTCCGGAACTACGTCTTGAATCCACCGGCGTTCAACGCGCCGGCCGAGATCGCCCCGCCGGAAATCGTCCCCGCCCAGCCGACCGGAGACCTGGCTGCACAGTGCGCCAAGGCCCGAAAGCGCGGCGAGGCCCTGCT
>JAUWQU010000720.1 GCA_030610965.1 Phycisphaerae bacterium | reverse complement strand
TGACGATAGCTGCACCTTGCCAACCCGCACGCCCGCCGCGGCGAACTGGGCGAGCGACTCGGCCGGGTCCTCGAACTCCACGGCCGCGTGGGCGGTGTCCAGACAGACGCCGACTTGCCTGGCGACCATGTCGGCCGCTGCGTCGGGGCCGAGGCCTATCTCGTGAGCTACGGTGCGCAGGCCGGTCGGCAGCGCGACGGTCAGAAACTCGATCGCCTCGCTCGTCGTTTCCAGGAAGCAGTCGGGCTCAGGCTCCAGGGCGATGCATATGTCCTTGCCGGCATCTTGTCTTACCTCGTGTGCGTGTGCCGCGGCGGCCCCGAGCATCCGCGCCATCTGGAGCATGTCCGCGGGAGTGCGAATCCACGGCTTGTATGCAACGGGCACGGTGGAGACGCTGCCGGCGACGCCCTCGGGCAGCAGGGCCGCGAGGATGTCGATCAGCGTGTTGGTGTATTGACGCCTCTTGGGCGAACGCCAGTCCGGGCGGTATACGTCTTCCTTGACGGCCTTGCCGTGAAACTGGCCGTACGGAAAGCCGTTGATAGTGAAGACGTAGAGCCCGTGGCCGTCGAGGAACTTCCGCAGCTCGTCAAGCGATCCCGGCTGGGCGAGTTGCTCTGCCGCCAGCGCGCCGAGCCGCAAGCCGAGCCCGAACGGCTCCCGCGGCGCCACGGCATCCCGCACGCGCATGGCGTGGTCGCGGATGGCAGCGAAGTTCGCCGCCCACGTCTCGCCCGGGTGGATGTTCAGGCAGTAGGTAAGGTGCTTTTCGCCGTGGCTGGGCAGTTTCATTTGCCGCATGTCTCCAGTTCGCGCCACCACCAGGCATATCCCGATGTAAATCGGGGCTTGGCGGTGGCACGAGGCAACTCATTGCTTGCGGCGCCCGGGGCGTCGTGCCTACGTTGCCGCGGCGTCGCCGGCAATGCGGTTCAGGTGTTCGATGGCTTCCTGGACGAGCAGCGGGTTCATCTCGTGGACCTCGACCTTTCTGCCGATGCCGTCTGGCAGCGTAACGTTCAGCGCTCCGCCGAGGTGCTCGCGGAACTCGCGGAGCCCCGCGAGTATCTCGAGCGTGCCGTCGGTCGTCCGCTTGGTGAGCAGGCCCGACCACACCGGCAGCCCGCACGAGCCAAGGGCGGCGAGGATTCGCTCGAACTCGGCCTCGCTGAGCAGGCCCTGGCGCATCGCGTAAAAGCTGTCCAACGCTATGCCGATGGCCACGCACTGGCCGTGGCCCAGGGCGTAGTCGCTGAGGGTTTCGAGCCTATGGCCCGCCCAGTGCCCGAAGTCCAGCGGCCTGGCCGAGCCGAACTCGAACGGGTCGCCGTTGAGCCGGATGTGCTCGAGGTGCAGTATCGCTGTCCGGTGGACGCAGTTTTCCATCGCCTCCTGGCTGCGGCTTCGAAGCCTGGGGGCCATTTCGATCAACTCTTCGAAGAAGGCGGCATCTTTGATTATGGCCACCTTGAACGCCTCGGCCACGCCGCCGATCCAGTCGCGGTCGGCGAGGGTTCGCAGCAACTCGAAGTCGTTGAGCACGGCGAACGGCGGGGCGAACGTGCCGACGAAGTTCTTCTGCCCGTGCTCGTCCATGCCGTTCTTGACGCCGACACCGGCGTCGTTTTGGGCAAGCGTCGTCGATGGCACGCGCACCAGGCGAAGGCCGCGGTGAACCAGCGAAGCGGCGAAGCCGACCATGTCCAGCACGGCGCCTCCGCCAAAGGCCACTACGAAACTCTGGCGGTCGAGATGCACGTTGCCGATCGTCCACATGACGTCGCGCACGGTGTTCCAGCCGGTCTTCGCCTGCTCGCCGCCGGGCAGAAGCACCGGCGGGGCCACCAGCTCAAGTCGGCGCGGGTGGCTGTGGAAGTACTCCTTGATCTGCTCGACGAGTTGCGGCTGGGCCGAGGCCAGGCCGGCGTCGACGTACACGATCGCCCGGTGCCGGCGGTGTTCGCCGAGGCGGTCCAGCGTTTCGGCCAGCAACTCGTTGCCGCCAGTCAGCAGGTTGTGCGTGAAATGCACCGGGTACTCGAAGGGCACCGAGATACGCTGGTGGTACACGTCTTGGGACGCCGTCGTTGCTGTCTTGGTCGGATTGTTTTGTGCGGTCATACTCACTTACTCGTCCAGGATGTGCTTGGCTTGGCCCGCCAGGTCCAGCAGGCTCTTGGGTTTCTGCGGTAATTCGAGCGTCGATGCCCATGCGACTTCCCGGCCGGGGCCGACCCGGCCGTGACTGCCGCGGATGCGCGACGTGTCCAGGCTGGTGCTCATGGGAGGCCAGCCGAAGAAAAGCTCGCACGGGTCGAATCCGGGCTTGTTGTGTATGTCCACGTGCGTAGCGTAGTCCGGGGCGCACCTGCGCTCGGACCACCACGGGTAGGCCAGCCAGGTTCCCTCGGCCGCGATTGCGACGAGCGAGCCGCTGCGCGGGCAGTGGAGCCCGGCGGCGGCCTGGGCTTCGGCGTCGAGCACCTCGGCGATGCCGGGCGTCGATTCGAGCACCTGGCTCGCCTCGTCGGCCGCGGAGTCGTCCGCGGCGTACACGTGGGCGATCTCGTGATCGACGATCGCAAACGCCCGGCTGGTGTGGAAGTCCGGGTAGAGCATGCCGCGTACGTTTCGCGTGGCCAGGAGGCCCGCCTTGGCGAGGGCGAGGTTCGGCAGCACGGCCGGGCCGGAGGTCGGGGCGATGGCGTAGTCGCCGAAGACGATCGTCTCGTATCCGGCCTCGCCGGCTGCCAGGAGGATCACGCGGAGTTGAGCGGCCAGGATGTCCAGCGCCTTGTCGGCCTGCGGGCTGCTGGGGCCGTGACGCTGGAGGTCGTAGTCGAGCGTCGGCAGATACGTCAGGCACAGGTCGGGCGCCAGGCGAGTGTAG
>JAUWQU010000436.1 GCA_030610965.1 Phycisphaerae bacterium | reverse complement strand
CGCTGCGCATGCGCTGCGCGCACAGGTGCCTTTGTTCGTAAGTGCTTTGATTTGGGATGCTTCAGCGGGGGTATCACTGGTTTTGAAGACCAGGGGCGCCACCAGGCTACCGTTCACCTCCATTCCGTTAAGTCAGGCATGATTCTACCGCCCGGTGCGATGGCCTGTCAACGAATACCCACCTCACCCGGCGTTTGCTCAGAACGTGTATGAAAACCGTAGTATGGGCGTCTCGCCAGTGATCGGCCGTGCTACTCACGGGCAAGCCCGAAGGGCCCCTAACGGGGATGCCCGTGCTACGGCCAAGGCCGGTCTTCATACACGTTCTCAGAACTCCCACTTCATCTGAAGGCCCCAGGTGGTGTCGGCGTTGGCGATGTTGCCGCAAAGCCCGGCAAGGCCCGAGATCGTCAGGTGCTTGTTGACGATCACGCTGGCCGACAGGGCGTGCCAGTTGTCCTCGTCGCCGACCGGCCGGGCGGAGGCGATCACTTCTTGCGGGCGACGATCAGGCCCTGTTCGATCCGTCCTTCGTGGGCGAGTTGCTGCATGAACTGCATCTCGGCCGCCATCGCGCCCATCAGGTTTACGTCGAAGCCGATGACCTTCAGTGCGTCGTAAGTGAGTTGCATGTTCAGCATGTTCAGGTAGAGGTCCACGTGCGGAGCGAACCGCCCGGTGTGCTCGGCGAGGACGACCTCGCAGCCGCTGCCGGTTAGGAGTTTCGAGTAGCCGGCCAGGTCCTGGATGTTGGGGAACTTCATGAACTTCATCAGCCTCTCGGCCTGGGCCTGGTCCATCCCGGCCGGGCCCTCCAGCCAGTCGGTAAAGGCGATAGTCCCGCCGGGCCGAACCAGCCGGGCCGCCTCGGCGATGAGCGCGGGCTTGTCCACCACGTAGCACCAGGCGTCCTCGCCCCAGACGAAGTCCGCCTGCCCGTCCGGCAAGTGGGTATCGCAAACGTCGGCCTCGACGAAGTCGATCTGTTCGGCCAGGCCCTCGTCCTTGCACCGCTGTCGGCCCAGTAGGACCACACGCTGGGTGGCGTCGACGCCCGTCATGTGCCGCACCTGTCGGAACCGCACGAGGAATCGCATTCCAGCGCCGGTGCAGCAGCAGAGGTCCACGCCGCGCTGGCCCGGCGTTAGCCCAGCCTTCTCGGCCAGGTCCATCGACGAGCCGAACCCGCCGATGTGAATCTGCTCGCCCATGACAAGTTCCCACAGCCGGCCCTCGGGGCCGCCGTAGACGGCCTGGACGTCCGTAAGTCCAATTCCTTCCGTTGTTTTCATACTTGGCGATTCCTTTCTACGTTACGCTATTTGTACGCGGACCGGGGCCGTAACGGGTTGTGGATTACGGGGATAAGCTATTATTGGCGGGGCGTCAACGGGCGCGCGGAGCAGATGCGTTCGCCGGGTATCGGCGATGGCGCAGCGCCGCGGGATGGGTCGCCTTGATCTCATGCGGGGCCGGGCGCCTCGCGCCCTGCGAGGCCAGTTCAAGATTTACTCAAAGACAATGCATGGTTTCCCAAAATTGGCGGGAACAATCTCTACCCGTTTACGACTGAAGGCATTATGCACGCCGCCGGCCCGGCCGTCAAGTGGCGATCCTTTCGGCGGCGGGGATTCTCGGCCCGCCGGACCGCTCGTAATCCGGGCGGACAGAAGCTGAAAACTCTGCAATACTTATGGCGGTCCCGCGTTTCTTCTAGCAGGTTATAGTTGTGAGAATCGATTGTGCGTGATAGAGTTGTTTGTCGATAATCGTACACGTCGACCGCGCGGGTGGCCGCTCGCTCGCGGCGGCAAGGGCAACAGGGCGGTAACAGAACGTATCAGATGGGAGGTGTTGACCGCTATGCGAAGACAGAGAGACTCCCTGATCGCGGCTGGGACTATTGTTGTGATGATTGCGGCCGCGCTGGTTGCAGGTTCCACGGCGATGGGCCAGGAGGCAACCGGCAAACAAGTTGAGTTGCGTTATCAGACCGGCGCCGAGGCCCTCAAGGCCTTCACTCCGGCCAAGGCCCTTACCGGCGGCAAGCCGTTCAGGATCCTCCGCGGCCCGAGCGGCATGCTGGATGTTGTGGGCACGCCGGTGAAGTTTGCCGTGGCCTGGCACAAGGGGCTGAATGCGTATCTCGCCGGCATGGATACCGACGGCGACGGCAAGATCGAGCAAAACGAGTACGTCAAGCTCAGCAACACGCTCTCGGGCACCTTCAAGGTGCGGGCCGGCGACAAGAACCACCTTGTCCGCGTGGCGGATCTGCGTATCTCGATCAAACAAAGTGACAACGCCGGAATCGTCGGCGTATACGGCGGCTACCTTGTTGCCGGCTTCTACCAGGGCGTCTACGAGGGCAAGTTAATCCGCCTGTTCGATGACGACCTCGACGGGTCGATAAAACAGGACGGCAGCGACTCCATAATGATCGGCCGGACCGGCGCGGCCATACCGCTGATGAAGGTCCACCAGGTCGGCAACCTGCATTGCTCGCTGGACGCGGCCGCGGACGGCTCGTCGGTTACCGTCACGCCGCTTACGAACGTTGCCCTCGGCATCGTGGAAACGTCATTCAGGCGGGGCCTGAAGGTCCTGGCTATTGTCGACAAGGAGGGCAAGAGCTACGACCTTGTCACCAGCGGCCGATCGGGCATACCGGCCGGGAGCTACAAGCTCGCGTACGGCGTGCTTTCCAGCGGGTCGGCGTTCACGGTAATCAAGCCGACCGACAAATGCCCCACCTACGAAGTCCAGGCCGGCAAGATCAACAAGCTTCTGATCGGAGCGCCGCTTTGGGTGTCGTTCAGCGCGAGTATCCTTAAGGGCAACGTGTCCGTCAGCCCCATGGTCAACATCTACGGCGCGGCCAATGAGGAGTACTGCTTCGACTTCAGCGGCGGCACGGGCCGGCCGCACGTGCTGCTCCTGGAGGGCGGTTCGCTAGTCCAGCCCCCCATTCCCATGGAATATGGCTGAGGCGGCGGCCTTTGCACGTACTCAGGGAGAGTACCAACGGGAATGTCGGGAACTAACGGTTCGGTAGGAATGAGGGTCCAGGTTCCGGTGCTGGGAACGGTGGAGGGCTTCAGGACGCTGAAGGATATCGCATCGGGCACGCCGCCAAAGCCGCCCGTTGACGCCCCGGCCGTGACGGTTAAAGACATGAGCGAATACGCAGCCGCCGCCTTGAACGCGGCCGCGACGCCGTCGGCGGCCAGGACTGAAGTCGTCGCCGCCGCGTTGCCCGCCGCCGCAGGCCGGACCCCCAAGACCGCCGCGCCTGCACCCGCGGTGGACAAAGAGGCCGAGGCGGCGAAGCTGCTCGAGTTTGCGGAGAACTACCTTCGGGCGAACATGAAAGCCATGGCCATCGGCAAACTCGAGGCCATCGTAAAGAAGTATCCCGGCACCGAGGCCGCCGAGAAGGCACAGCTTAAGCTGAAAAGCCTCGGAGCCTGATGTCATCGAAAAAACGAACGGGTGCCAAACAGGCCCCGCCGCCATGACACACGCCAACCCCCGTCCCGGCCCCAGCCGGTGCGGGGGTTGGCTTTCGTCCACACCCCGCCGGTGAACCCATGATATCAGCCCTTTTTGGGCGTCATAGACGCCGAAGAACAACCAAAGGCGATATCCGAACTCGGCGCTGAGGACCACAAATGCGGCATAAGCGGCGGTCGCCAGCACGCAGGCCAATGCCGTACGAGAGCGGTCGAGCCACAACGCCGATGAAGTCTCGAATCCCATTGAGCGGATTATGAACTTCGCACGAGGCTTGCGTCCAGTTCGAACCGCGGCGGGGCGTCATAACCTGCTGGCAGCGTGGAACCTTGTTGCCGCCCGCGGGTTCAGAATGACAGGTGGCGCAGGGGTTCTGGGCGAGTCGGAAGGAGACACTTGAATGGCCGGGCAGGAATCGCGGGTAACTGGGCGCGGGCTCTTCAGGCCCCGCCCGACGGGGCTGGTTTACGATGACCTCTACCGCCTTCACGAGACCCCGCCGGGCCATCCCGAGCGCCCGGAGCGATGCGACGCGATAATCGCCGGGCTGCTCGATGAGCCGCTGGCGGATCGGATCGTCCGCATCGCCGCCCGCGACGCGACGCGCGAGCAGCTCCTGGCCGTGCATGACGGACGCTACGTCGACGCCGTCCGCGACGAGGTCGCCGCCGGGCTGTCAAACCTCAGCACAGGCGATACCGCCATCGGCCCGCACAGCTATGCCGCCGCGCTCAGGGCGGCCGGCGGGCTCTGCGCAGCCGTCGATGCCGTCTCCGCCGGTACGGTCGCCAACGCCTTCTGCGCCGTGCGCCCGCCGGGCCATCACGCGACGGCCTCGCGCGGCATGGGCTTCTGCGTGTTCAACAACGTCGCCGTCGCCGCAAGGCACGCGCAGCGGGCCTGCGGATTGGGCCAAGTGCTGATCGTCGATTGGGACGTCCACCACTGCAACGGCACGCAGGACATCTTCTACGAGGACCCGTCGGTGCTGCTGTTTTCGATGCACCAATGGCCGTGGTATCCGGGCTCGGGCCTG
>JAUWQU010000107.1 GCA_030610965.1 Phycisphaerae bacterium | reverse complement strand
GCGGGCGCGGGGCGGTCAGGGGTGCCACGACCCTCCAGGCCGTCGCCGTCGAGGGCACGCGCGTCGTCGAGGCGCACGATCCCGACACGACCGGCTCCCTGATCAAGAACTTCCAGCTCGAGATCGCAAAGGCCGTGCGGGATAACGAGTTCCGCCTGCACGGCACACCGGGCCTTTGCGAGTCGGCCGAGGCTATCGGCGACATGCCCATCAAGTACTGGGACGGCGACGTCTGGCCGGAAGGGGCCAAGAAGCTTGGCGGCCAAAGCTACACCAATTCGCTCCAGGCCAAGCCTCTGCCGTGCCGGAATTGCCCCGTCGGCTGCCACCGCCGGATCACCATCGAGCAGCCCGCCAAGTACGCCCTCAAGACCATCGGCCCGGAGTATGAGACACTCGGGATGATGGGCACGAACCTGATGATCGACGATCCCAAGGCCGTCGCGATGGCCAACGAGGTCGCCAACCGCCTGGGGGTGGACACGATCTCGACGGGCGCAATGATCGGCTTTGCGATGGAGTGCTACGAGAAGGGCTGGATTACCAGCGAAGACACCGGCGGGCTCGCGTTTGAGTGGGGCAGCGAGGAGGCGCTTATCAAGCTGACCGAGCTTATCGGCAAGCGCGAGGGCTTCGGCGAGCTGTTCGCCGAGGGCACGCTCGTGGCCGCGGGCAAGATCGGCCCGCAGGCCGTCGAGAGCGTCGTCCACGTCAAGGGCCTGGATTTTCCCGCCCACGATCCGCGATCGTGCTTCTCGCTGGCGCCGAGCTACGCCACCAGCACTCGCGGGGCCTGCCACTTCCGCGGCCCGTGCGAGGACATCGAGATGGGCGGCTTCGAGATGCCCGAGGTGGGCATCACCTGCAAGACCACCACGATGTTCCACAAGGACAACCAGGGCATGATGGCGGCCCGCTGCCAGGACCTCGGCTCGCTGGCCAACTCGCTGGTGGTTTGCCTGTTCATGATTGACGGAGGCGGTTGGTCGCTGACGGGCGTAAAAGACCTGTTCAACGCCATTACCGGCTGGGACTACACCGTCGAGGAGCTTTTCGAGGCCGGCGAGCGGGGCTTCACGTCCCAGCGGCTGATGAACCTCCGCGACGGCTACGACGCGAAGACGGATGTGCTGCCGAAGAAAATGTTCCAGGCGGCCAAGGAAGGCAAACGGGCCGGGCAGGTCCCGCCGGCTGCGGACATGCTGCGGGACTATTACGAGGCCCGCGGCTGGGACGCGACGGGCTCGCCGACGGATGCGACGCTGTCGCGGCTCGGGTTGACAAGGTAGGAAGCCTCAGTACCCGTCCGCGGTAAGTGCAACAGCACGCACGCGGACGGGGAAACAGCAGGCCGGCGCGATGCCGGCGGGCGCCGAAAAGGCGCCGGGAGTGTCTGATGGCTAGCGCGGTTGACGGGACGTTCGAAGGCATCTTCGTAGCCCTGGCGACGCCGATGACGGCCGACCAGGAAGTCCACTACGATAATCTCCGCTCCCTGGTCGAGCACATGATAGGCCAGGGCGTGCATGGAATCATCCCCCTGGGCAGCACGGGCGAGTACTACGCGCTGGGCCCGCAAGAGCGACAGGCCGTCGCGGCTGCCACCATCGACGCGACCGCCGGGCGGGCGCCCGTGCTGGTCGGCACCAACGCCGGCTCGACGCGAGAAGTGATCGAGTATGCCCGAGCGGCCCAGGACTTGGGGGCCAGCGGCATACTGCTGGCGGCGCCGTACTACTCGCTGCCGACGGGCGATGAGCTTGTCGAGCACATCCGCGCCGTCGACGGCGCCATCGGCATTCCGATCATGCTCTACAATTACCCCGCCCGCACCGGCGTGGACATGACGCCGGATATCGTCCAGCGGCTGGCCGAACTGGACAACGTGCGGTACATCAAGGAAAGCACCGGCGATCCATCCCGCATGAGCGAGATCATCCGCCGCTGCGGCGAGAGGATATCGGTCTTCTGCGGCTGCGACACGCTGGCGATCGAGGCCTTCGAGATGGGCGCCGTCGGCTGGGTCGGCGGCGTCGTGAACGTCATCCCGGCCCAGCACGTCGAGCTGTTCGAAAAGGCCGTCAAGCTCAAGGACGCCGGCGCGGCCCGCGAGTGCTACGCCCGGATGCGACCGATGCTCGAACTGATGGAGAACGGCGGGAAGTACACCCAGTTCATCAAGGCCGGCTGCGGGATAATGGGCCATCCGGTCGGCCCGCCGCGCCAGCCCCTCCTGCCAGCCGGCGAGGCCGACATCGCGACGCTCAAGGAAGCCCTGCGATCCTGCACCGCCTGATGCCGAGAGCCGGGAATGACCCGAATGAACCATCCGAACATAGTGGTTATCCTGGCCGACGATACGGGGTACGGTGACGTCGGGTGCTACAACCCGGACTCGAAGATCCCGACCCCCAACATCGACCGCCTCGCCGCCGAAGGGCTGCGATTCACCGACGCCCATTCGCCGTGCGCCCTCTGCACGCCGACGAGATACGGCCTGCTGACCGGACGCTACTACTGGCGAACGCCGAAGAAGCACTCGCTGGTGATGCCATACGAGCCGCCGGTAATCGAAACACACCGCCCGACCGTCGCCTCGATGCTCCGCTCGCGGGGCTATGCTACCGCTTGCGTCGGCAAGTGGCACCTTGGCCTGCATTACCCGACCAGGCAGGGCGCCGCCGAGCAATACACCCAGCGCGAGGCGGACATCGACTTTAGCAAACCGCTGGCCGGCGGGCCTATCGAACTCGGTTTCGATTACTTCTTCGGCACGGCCGGGTGCTCTACGTCCGACGCGCCGTATTGCTTTATCGAAAACGATCGCACCGTGGGTATCCCAAGCGTGCCCAGCACGGAAGACCTGCACGAGCTGCCGGGCTTCTACCCGGGCCTGATGGCGCCCGGATGGAGCGAGACCGAGGTCGATGCCGCGTTCGTCGACAAGTCGGTCGCGTTCATCGACGAGCATCTGCACCAACGGCCCGGCCGGCCGTTCTTTCTGTACCACGCGCTGTCGGCGCCGCACATTCCCTGGCTGATGCCGGACTTCCTCAAAGGCGCTAGCACCGAGGGCCCGCGAGGCGACATGAACGTACTGGTCGACTGGTGCGTCGGGCGGATTCGCGATGGGCTCGAGGAGCGCGGCATACTGGACGACACGTTGCTGATATTCACCAGCGACAACGGCCCGCAGGCCGGCGCAAACGGGCACAGCTCCGCCGGGCCATATCGCGGGCTGAAGAACTCCGCCTTCGAGGGCGGACACCGCGAGCCGTTCGTCGCCCGCTGGCCCGGGAAAGTCCCGGCCGGGGCGGTGTGCGATGAGCCTATCTGCCTGACCGATCTGATGGCCACCTTCGCCGACCTCACCGGCGAGCCGATGCCCGAGGGCGCCGGCGAGGACAGTTTCAGCGTCGCACCGGCCCTGCTTGGCCAGGGCCGATGCGAGGACCGCCCGGCTATGATCGCCGATACGGGCGGGTACTCGGCAAAGGTGGGCGACTTCGGCATTCGCAGGGGCAAGTGGAAGCTGATCGTCCCGGCCCCGCCGCAAGAGGGCCAGGGCCAAAAACGCCTTCGATCAGACATCGAACCCGGAAGCCCGCCTCTGTTGTTTGATCTTGAGAGCGACCCCGGCGAGCGCAACGACCTGAGTTCGCGGTTTCCGTCAATCGCCGCGGACATGCATCGCCTGCTTGAAAAGGCCAAGAAGTGCGGCCTGAGGAACATCGAGGCCTGACCGGCGAGAAGTGTCCTACGCCGTGAGGCGCCAAGCCGAGGAGAACGCAATGCACACAAGGCGGGAGTTTCTAAGGCGAACCTGCGCCACGGCCTCGGTTCTTACAGCACCGAGCCTGCTGATCCGGGCCGCGACGGCGGCGGCCCCCGGTGACTCGAGGAGGCCCAACGTCCTGTTCATCATAACCGACCAGCAGTTTGCCGATGCCATGAGCTGCCGGATGGGAACGGATTACATCCGCACGCCCGCGATGGACAGCCTGGCCGAGAACGGGACGCTTTTCTCGCGAGCCTACAGCCCCAACCCGCTGTCGATGCCCGCTCGCGGGTCCATCTTCACCGGGCGATATCCGCACGAGACCGGGGTCACCAGGAACTCCCGTGCAAAGCCGGACCCCTTGGACTTCGTGTGCATGGGCACGTATTTCAAACAGGCCGGGTATCAGACGGCTTACTTCGGCAAGTGGCACCTGTACATGGGCGTCAAGGACCGCGCCGCCCACGGTTTCGATATGTTTGGCGACTCCAAGGCTGGCGCCGACAGGGATGACCGAGCGATGCTCGGGGCCGTGGAGTTCCTCTCGGCCAAGCGAGACAAGCCGTTCCTCGCCGTCGTCAGCTTCCTCAACCCGCACAACATCTGCGAGTTCAGCCGGGGCCAGAAACTGCCCTGCGGGCCGATCGGCGAGACGCCGGCCCCCGAGAAGTGCCCGCCCCCGCCGGCCAATCTTGCCCCGCCGCGAAACGAGTCCGACACGATGACCACGATGCGAAAGGGCTACCACGCGTCGGGCATGTTCCCGGTCGGCAACTTCTCGACCGACAAGTGGCGACAGTACCACTGGGGCTACTACCGGATGATCGAGAAGGTCGACGCCCAGATCGGCGCCGTCCTCGAAGCCCTCCGCAAGGCCGGGCTGGCCGAAAATACGCTGGTTATATTCGTCTCCGATCACGGCGAGTGCGCCGGGGCGCACGGCTTCAACCAGAAGACCGTATTCTACGAGGAGTCCGCCCGCGTGCCGTTGATCGTCTGCCGGAAGGGCAAGACCAGCAAGGCCGTCTGCGACAAGCTCGTCAACACCGGCCTGGACATACTGCCGACGATGCTCGATTTCGCTGGCATCGCCAAGCCGGCCAAACTCACCGGGCGAAGCCTATGGCCGATTGCCATGGGCGAGGCGCCGCCAAAGTGGCGAGACTATGTCGTCGTCGAGAACGACATGAGCCAGGCGGGCACGTTCGACGGCCTGCGCCCGGCCAGTCAAGGGCGGATGGTCCGAACGGAGCGGTACAAGTACTGCATCTACGAGCGGGGCGTTCGCCGGGAGGCGCTGTTCGACATGGAAAACGACCCTCGGGAAACCGCAAACCTGGCGGCCGAGCCGAAGTGCAGGCCGATCGTCATGGCCCACCGCAAGATCCTCAGCGACTTCGCGGCGCGCCACAACGACGAGACAGCCAAGGCGATGCTCGCCGATGACGTGCCGCCCAGGCCCTTCGAGCCTGGCGCGCCGGGCAAGCCCAAGACTCGCAAGGCCGGCAAGAAGGCCGGGAACTGACGGAATCCGCGGCAAAGCTCTCGCCTTCGGGCCTCTCCGACGCGATAATATCCCCGCCGCGCTCGGCCCCGCGCAAAGCCGCCGTGCGGCGCCCTAAGCCCTATGACCTACGACCTCTCAAGGCAGGAGAATATCGATGGACATCAAGCTGTTCGAAGGAATCTGCAACACGCCCGGCGTGTCGGGCTACGAAAGCCCCGCGCAGGACGTCGTCACCGAGGTGCTCAATGGCTGCTGTGACGAAGTCAACCGCGACCGGATGGGCAACGTCATCGGCCTCAAGAAGGCCTCGAACCCGCCGGCGGGCGGCAAGCGGCCCTTCCGCGCGGTGCTGGCCGCACACTGCGATGAGATCGGCGCGATGATCAAGCACATCGACGACAAGGGCTTCATGCGGTTCATCCAACTCGGCGGGCTCAACCCCTTGTGCGTCATCTCGCAGCGGGTGACGATTCACGGCAAGCAGAAGGTCCACGGCGTGATCGTGCCGCCGCGCCAGGATGACAAGGACGGAAAGCTGACGCTGGACGACCTGCGGATCGATACGGGCCTGCCGGCCGACGAACTCCGTGAGATGGTGGACATCGGCGACGTCGTGACGTTCGACGCGGTGGTCGAGCAGCTCAACGGCAAGGTGTACGTCGGGCGGAACTTCGACGACCGCCTGGGCACCTATTGCATGCTCCAGGCGATGCGGCGGCTCGGCGAGACGGCCGTGGACGCCTACGCGGTCAGCACCGTTCAGGAAGAGGTCGGCTGCCGCGGGATCGGCCCGGCGGCGTTCGCCATCGAGCCGGACGTGGGCCTGGCCATTGACGGCAGCCTGTGCTGGGGCGCCACCGGCGACGAGGCCCGCGCCAACACCGCCCTCGGCGAGGGCACGGGCATCTACATCGTCGACAAGATCACCATCGGCAGCCCGAAGCTGGTGGAGTTCCTGTACGACCTGTGCAAGACCAAGGGCATCGCGTTTCAGAAGAACATCGGCGGCGGCACGGACGCCGGGAATCTGCAGCGGTCGCGCGGCGGCGTGCTGGCGACGACCGTCGGCGCCCCGACGCGCTACATGCACTCGACCGTGCAGATCTGCCACGACGACGACCTGGAGGCCACGACCGCTCTGCTCGCGGCGTTCCTCGAAAACGTCCACGAGCTGCTGAGCTGACCGCCCCAGCGGGAGCCGCACATGAAGATCACCAACGTATCGACCACGGCCATCCGCTTGCCGATAGCCAAGGCGGCCTATACCACCGAGGGCGCGGGCACTCGCGTGGACTGGGACCGCCGCAGCCGGATCGCGCCCAAGAGGCCGACGCCCATGCTGGAGTACGTCCTCGTGCGGATCGACACCGACGAGGGCGATTTCGGCATAGGCGAGGCGTCGGTGGACATCGGCTTCTTCGGCCATACGCTGGAGGATGTCCAGGCGGCGATCCAGGACTACCTCGGCCCGCAGATCGTCGGCCGCGACGCGTTTGACCGCGAGTACCTGCTGGACCGCATAGACTATCGCGGCAACACGTGCGCCAAGTGCGGCATCGATCTGGCATTGCACGACCTCATGGGCCGCAAGCTCGGCGTGCCCGTGGCGGTGCTTACCTGCGGGCTGCCCACGAAGCCTGTCGCGGTGTCCGGCGCGCTCGCCGGCGGGCCGCCGGACGAGATGGCCGGCGAGTGCGTCGCGTTCATGGCTCGCGGCGTGCGGGCGTTCAAGCCGAAGATCGGCGGCGACCCCGACAAGGACGCCGAGCGACTCCGCGCGATCCGCCAGGCCGTCGGCCCCGATGTGTCGCTGCGGGCCGACGCCAACCAGGGCTATAACGTCAAGCAGGCCATCCGCCTCTGCCGCCTGGCCGAGAAAAACGACGTTCGCCTGGAACTCATCGAGCAGCCCGTGGCAGCGTGGGACCTCCAGGGCATGGCCATGGTCCGCCGGTCCGTGGACACCATGGTCGAGGCCGACGAGAGCTGCTTTACCATCCACGACGCGATGCAGCTCATCCGCCACGAATCCTGCGACGTGCTGAATATCAAGCTCTGCAAGGCCGGCGGACTCTACGCCGCCAAGAAGATCGCCGCCCTCGCCGAGGCCTCCGGGCTGAAGTGCGTGCTGGGAACGTCCTTCGGCCTGGGCATAGAAGACGCCGCCAAGCTGCACCTGGCGTCCTCCACCATGGGAGTGGTCGATGCCGTCGAGTTCACCGAGCTAGGCCATCACCCCAACCTGCTGAAGGCCCCGCACGACAAGCTGCTGGCCCTGCCCCTGGAAGACGGCTGCCTGCCCGTGCCCACCGGGCCTGGCTTCGGAGTCGAACTAGACGAAGAGTTGGTGCGAAAGCACACGATGTGATGCAAAGATAGGTGGAAAAGGGGACATTATGACAGAAGAGAAAGCAGTGCAATGCCCTGAGTGTGGCGGGCAGATGGCCCCGGGTCATCTGGAATCGTTTGGGCGCGTACGTTGGATGCCGTTTCCTCCAGATCAGAAGGAGACGTTTGGTGTCCGATTGATCTGGCAGATGGTTGGTGTCCGATTGTTCTGGCGCGCTGTCCGATTGTTCTGGCCCGCGAGAGTGATCGGCCGGGCATGCAACGACTGCGGCAGAATCACACTCCGAGTCGAGAAGAATGCTCAGTGAGCACGCTGCCGGCTGCGGACGTGCGAATGAAGAAGGTCGTCGTGGGGTGGCACACTATTGTACCTCTGTCTTCCGGGCCTTGAACACGTCTTCGGCGTTGTAGCTGCTGCGGACGAACGGGCCGGCGGCTACGGCGGCGAAGCCGAGTTCCAATGCCTGGTCGCGGATTTCGTCGAATTCCTCCGGGGGCACGAACCGCACCACCGGGTGGTGACTTGTCGAGGGGGCGAGGTACTGGCCTATCGTCAGGATGTCGCACCCGGCCGCGCGTAGATCGGAGAATACCTCCAGCAGTTCATCCCGCGTCTCGCCGAGCCCCAACATCAGGCCGCTCTTGGTGTACAGACCCTTGCCGGAATCGTCGGCCCGTCGTTGTTCGCCGAGGCGTCGGGCGGTATCCAGCACGGCCAGGCTGCGTCGGTAGTCGGCCTGGGGACGGACTGTTGGGTACAGCCGCTCCGCCGTCTCGACGTTGTGGTTCAGGATGTCGCACCCACCTGCAAGGGCTGTCGCGAGGGCTTGCTCATCGCCCTGGAAGTCAGGTATGAGTATTTCTATCGTCGACTTTGGCAGCCGCTGCCGGACCGCCGAAGTGACTCGTGCGAAGTGCCCGGCCCCGCCGTCGGGCAGGTCGTCGCGAGTTACGGAGGTGATCACCACGTGCCGCAGGCCCAGCGTCTCGGCCGCCTCGGCCACGGCGTCGGCCTCGGCGTCGTCGACGGCCAGCGGCTCGCCGTCGGGCACGGCGCAGAAGCGGCAGCGTCGTGTGCAGTGGTCGCCGAGGATCAGGAACGTGGCCGTGCGCCGGGCAAAGCACTCTGCTTGGTTTGGGCACTGTGCGCTGGAGCAGACC
>JAUWQU010000792.1 GCA_030610965.1 Phycisphaerae bacterium | reverse complement strand
ACGGTCGCCGGAAAGACAGTTCGCTCGCGGCCGGTTGCGGTTGGGGCTTCACCCGGGCGTGGCGGGCCGCTACAATGTTCGTATGGCAGTCAAACGACGCAACGACGGACGGCGCGACGCCGAATTGAGGCCGGTGCGGATCACTCCAGGGTTCGTGGGCTCCGCGGACGGCTCATGCCTGATCGAGATCGGAGGCACGCGGGTCATTTGCACGGCCAGCGTCCTCGACGAGCTTCCGCGGTGGCGCATGGGTCAGCAGGCCGGGTGGGTGACGGCCGAGTACGGCATGCTCCCGGCCTCGACGAACAAACGCAAGAGCCGCCCGACGCTCAAGCCCGACGGCCGGGGCGTGGAAATCCAGCGACTCATCGGTCGCAGCCTCCGGTCGGTGGTGGAATTCGAGAGGCTGGGCCCTCGGACCGTCTACCTGGACTGCGACGTGCTGGAGGCCGACGGCGGCACGCGAACGGCGTCTATCACGGGCGCTCAGGTGGCGCTATCCATCGCGGCCGGGCGGGCCGTGCGGGATCAGCGGCTCCAGGTGCGGGCGGTTCGCGGGCTTGTCGCCGCGGTATCCGTGGGAATTGTCGATGGCAGGGCCTTGCTGGACCTGGATTACTCCGAGGACAGCCGGGCCGAGGTGGACATGAACATCGTAATGACAAATGCCGGCCGGTACGTGGAGGTGCAGGGCGCCAGCGAGGCCAAGCCGTTCGACGACGAGCAACTCGAGTCGATGCTGAAGCTGGCCAAACGCGGCATTCGAAAATTGCTGGGCCAGCAGCGCCTGGCCATTGCCGAGGGGTTGAAGAGAATATGACACGGAAATACACGACAATCACGCTGCTGATGCTCCTGGCCGCAACCGCGTCGGGTGCGGACAAGCCGAACTTTCTGGAGCAGATTTTCGGCATCAAGCCGAAACGCGACACCTCGGGCGCCGCCAAGGAAGGCAGCTACACGATCCTGCTTTACGTCTGCCGCGGGCTTGGCTCGCACATCGCCCAGGCCAAGCGCTACAAGGCCAACACCGAGAAGTACGCCGGCTGGAAGCACTTGTTCATCGTCCACAGGGAAGGCTACAGTCAACTGTTCTGGGGCAAGTACGCCACTGTCAAAGACGCCCAGCCTAATCTCAAGAAGGCCAAGGGTTACCTCGCCCCAGCCAAGGTCAAGGTCTTTGCCGCGGCCGTCGTCGTGCTGCTGCCCGGCAAGGAAGATATCGGTCCGCCGGAGTGGAATCTCGACAACACCGACGCGAAGTACATCAGCACAGTTCTGGTCGCCGAGTTCCACGATGATCCCGACACCTTCATCGGCAAGACGAAGATCCCCTACGTCGGGCGAAAGAAGTTCGCCATCGAATACTGCAAAGAGATTCGCAAGGTTGGCATGGCCGCGTTCTACAGGCACGGCGAGGTCGACTCCATTGTGACCGTCGGACTGTTCGGCAAGAACGCGGTCCAGAACACCAAACAGGGCGGCAAGATCGTCCAGACAATCAAGGATCGCGCGATCAATGTGATCCTTGCGAAGTTTCCACAACTGGCCGTCAATGGATTGCAGAAGATCGTCCCCAGCGTCAACCCCGATGGTAAGACGTACCGCCGGATCGCCATGCCTTCGTACCTGATGAAGATTCCCCGAGAGAAGATCCAGAATGCAGCCACCACGCAGCCCAGCCCGGGAAATAATCTTGGCCACCCGAAACCCGGGAAAACTCCGGGAAATAAGGCAGGTTCTGGCGGATCTGCCGATAAGCCTGTCCGGCCTCGATCGTCTCGAAAGAGTTGACGAGCCCGAGGAAACCGGCGACACCTTCGCCGAAAACGCCTGCCAGAAAGCACTTTACTACGCCCGCGCCACAGGCCGATGGTGCCTTGCCGATGACTCCGGACTGGTGGTCGACGCCTTGGGCGGCGAACCCGGCGCGCATAGCGCACGCTACGCGGCTGAGAGGTTTCCGCCAGACGCCGACCGCCCCCGGCGCGACGCCGCGAACACCGAAAAGCTGCTCGAAGCCCTCGATGAAGTGCCCGACGACGGCCGAAGCGCACGGTTCGTCTGCCACCTCGCCCTGGCTGAGCCGGGCAGAGTGCTGCTGGAAACCACAGGGGCCGTCGAAGGCGTGATAACCCGCCGGCCAAGGGGCGCCAACGGCTTCGGATACGACCCCGTATTCCTCGTGCCGGCCCTGGGGGCGACCATCGCGGAAATCCCCGCCGAACTCAAGAACGAACTGAGCCACCGCGGCAAGGCCGTGCGACAGTTCGCGACCGAACTGGCGCGGATGCTGGGCGAGCAGGAGAAACACGGGACGCGTGGTTAGAGCGGTTTTCAGAAAGCCTGTCGTGTTTCCGAAAAACGCTCTAGTGATGACGCCTTCGCACACGTCCGGCCAGGGCGGCGAGAACGGCTAGCCCGCCCGCGGCGGACAGGTAGATGAGCACGGCCGGATACCACCGTAGCGGCGGCGCGGATGCGTAATCGCCGATCCGCGTTATTCGGTACATCACCGACGCCTGGTGCCAGACAAAGCGGGTCGTCTCGGTAAGACAGGCCGTGACGGCGTAGAAGGGATTGG